>JALSTF010000045.1 GCA_026983895.1 Sulfurovum sp. | reverse complement strand
TATGACTGTCTTGATACCTTTATCCAAAAATATCAGTAAAAAAATTTTACATACACTTGGAATTTGGCATAAAAGTGCCATCATATATGGTAATGATCCTTTTTTAAGTGAAGAGATATATGGCAACGCCTACTTGGGTTATGTACGCCCCAAAGGAGGCAGCGAACCTTCTACGGTTTTCATCAATTCAAGGAACAGTGATGTAGACACCCTTAAAAAAGTAATTGCTGTGCAAATAAAGAAACGGCATGAAGTTGTTTTTATTCCCTTGATAGATGATTATGATCTAACACTCTCCCATACTTATGAACTTTCAAATACACGCACCAATCTTATTGTATTTCAAAACAGACTGAAAAGCAGCTATAGACTCATTTTAAAAAAAGTATCTGATTTTCTTTTATCTTTATTTCTCTTTCCTTTTCTTCTACCTGTCATGATTTTCATCGCATACAAAATCAAAAAAAACAACCCCGAACAAAGTATTTTGTTTAAACAAAAACGTCTTGGGAAAGAAGGAAAACCATTTACCTGTTATAAATTTCAAACCATGTATGAAGAGAGTGATACACTTTTGCAGGAATACCTCAAACAGCATCCAGAAGAAAAGGAGTATTATGAGGTTTACCACAAATATAAACATGATCCGCGCGTTACAGAGATCGGGCATTTTCTTCGCCGGACCTCTTTGGATGAACTGCCACAGATTTTCAATGTCTTTCGGGGTGAAATGAGCTTTATAGGACCACGTCCCTATATGCTGAATGAACAAGAACAGATAAGAGAGAACATAGAGACCATTCTTACTGTAAAACCGGGGATCACCGGTCTCTGGCAAGTCAGCGGAAGAAGTGATGTCGACTTTGAGGCCCGTGTCACACTTGATGTATGGTATATACGCAACTGGAATCTCTGGATGGACTTTGTGGTTCTCATAAAGACCATCAAAACCGTTCTGCTCAAAGAAGGAGCAAGTTGAAATGCAGGATGCCTTGCATATTATTTCGACGGGAGAACAAGGATAAAGACACTCCCCTCTCCCTTTTTCGACTCAAGGTCCAGTTTGATCTTATATTTTTTGCAAATAGAAAGTACGATGTCCAATCCGATCCCGAACCCTCCACGTTCATCATTCTCTCGGTGAAAACGCTTAAAAATATCGGCCTGTTTTTCTTTATCGATCCCAATGCCCGTATCTTTGACCTTGAGCACATTTTTTTTCATCGTAATAATTACACTGTCCCCGACATCCGAATATTTGATCGCATTGCTCAGCAGATTGTCGATGAGGCGGTTGGCACTCTGTTCATTCATATAGACCAGAGTAGGCTCAAGGTCAAGTGCGATATTCAGCCGCTTTGAATCGGCCAGGTCGCGCACATACTCCACACGCGCCTCAATGATCCTGTCAAAGCGAAGCCATGTATCCGGTTCCACTTTCCCTTCAAGCCTGTAAGTCAGGGAACTGTACATTACACTGAGACGTTTTGCGCTAGCTTCCAGCCGTTTGAGTTTCTTCTCATCGATACCTCTGAGACTCTGTACGGTCATCAGGATAGCTGAGACCGGTGTATTGAGTTCATGGGTCGTGTCAGAAATGAAGCGGTCAAGCGACTCGATCTGTTCCCTTACCGGCTGAAGAAAAAGGCGTCCGAGGAAATAGCCCACGACACCCATCAATATAAAAGAGAGTACCAGATAACCGATGATCTTGATACGAAGCTCTCTGAGTATCCGTGAAAGCTCGTTCTCTTTGAGTACGATATAACGCACGCCAAGATGTTCACTTTTATCCTCCGTGACCGTATAACACTTCATTCGATTGACATAAAACCCCGTATCAAAATGCTTCACATGCTTGATCTCTGTATAGATCGGCTTTTTATACTTGTCAAAATAGCCTACCTGAAAACGGCAGTGTTTGAGATTTTTCAGAAATTTAAAACGGTCGATCTTCTCCTTTTTTTCCTTCATAGCCGCCATAATGATCTTTGAGGAGAGCATACGCGCCTGGTACATCATCTCGAATTTCATAGCACTTTTCATTGCAGCACGGTTGTTCTCGAAAAAAAGATATCCTATGATCGCAAGCAGTACAAAGACCGAAGAGAGGTACAGTGTCAGGAACCTGAACAGTGATCTTCGTTCATACGATGTTAAAACGATAACCCTCTCCTTTGATATTGTCGAAATACTCTTTATTGAACATTTTTCTGAGATTTTTAATGTAGGTACGGATAGTCGCATGCGTAGGCACATTATCATCATTCCATACATTCTCTATGATCTCGTCACAGGAAATGATCTTTCCTGTATTGCGAATGAAATATTCCAAAACCTGTGCCTCTTTCTGCCGCATCTCTATCATCTTATCTTCTATGATGATCTGATGGGCTTTGGGTATGAATTTCATCCCGTCAAATTCTATCTCTTCCTGCAGACGATACATCCTGACGATATGTTCGATACGTGCACGCAGTTCTTCAAGTTCGAACGGTTTTTTAAGGTAATCATCCGCACCCAGGTCAAAACCTTTTTTCAAATCGTCTATTCCTGCCAGAGAAGTCATATAGACCACCGGCGTGGTGTTGCCGATCTCCCGAAGATAGGAGAGGATCTCAAAACCGTCAATATGGGGTACATTCACATCCAGAAGAAGAAGATCATACCGGTTTTCCCCTATGGCATCCAGTGCCTTTTCACCATCATAGAAACTTTCTACCTCATAACTGTTCTCAACCAGATATTCCTCAATGATCTCCTGCAATATCACATCATCTTCAAGCAATAGTATCTTCACACGTATCCTTCCTGTATCTCTTTTGGATATTGTAGCATACTCTCTGTGTACCGCAATACACAAAAGATTTTGCTATACTTCGATCATGAAAAAAGATCTATATATTCTCATACCGTTTATACTGTTTCTTTCAGGATGTACACAAGTCGTGACCGCACCCATCTCCGCAGCCGGAGCTGTCGCCGGTGCCGCTATCGATGTCACGGGGTCCGCTGTCGGTGCGGCGGTACATGTCGCCACTTCCGCAAGCGATGATGAGGGGAAAGAAGAAAAAAAGGAATAACGCGTTTAAAAACTCTTCGCGTTATTGAATTCGGCGATCTCGCTCTCCACCATGGCATCGATCATGCGGACATAAAGGTCATTGATAAGGTTGGGAGAAAGCCCCAGGTCAATGGCCTGTTCCCTGACCCTTGATATCACATCCGAGATCCTCTCTTCTGCTTTCACTTCATCGACAGATGTTTTAAAATGGGCGATCTGCTTGATATACTCATTGCGTTTTGCAATAAGTTTCACGATCTCTTCATCGACCGCATCTATCTTCTCTCTAGCCTCTTCAAGTGTGGTACATTTTTCGATGTTCATTGTTATTATCCTCTATATCAATATTGAAAATTTCTAAAAATATTATATCCTAAATAGTCTAATAATGTTTGGCTATAATCATTTCATGAAAAACAAAAAACAATTACTTTTATCGGGGATAACCACACTTTTTTTAACGCATAGCACCTTACATGCCCAGGAAAATATTGTAGCTGATATGACACATATGTTTGATGATGTCAATCTCTCCCAAATGACCCATATCAAGGACTGGATCGTTCTGCCCTATGTGTTCAGCACCGAATCTACAGGCTTTAGTGGTGGTATCGGGGTCATTAAACAGGGACTCTTCCAGCCGCAGACCACTTTGGTCGCTACAGCATTTTACGGTGCAGAGCAGGACATCATTACGAATGGACAAGATGATACGGCAAATTTTTCAGGTGGCTTCATAATGTTCACAAACTATAAACTGCCCTTTACAAAAAGACTTTTTTTCTCTATGCAGGGTCTCAAAAGCTACTTCCCCAAAGCAAGACTCTATTTTAAAGGGGAAAACAACTCAGACAGGGACCATGCCATTATCAGTTCCGGTGACTCGGACTTTCTCTACACCTCTTTTAAATATATCCTGCCTATTGGTGAAGGGATCGACAATATAGACAATATTTATGACTTAAAAAATGGTTTTGCCATGGGAAGAGAAGGCTACGGGGGAGGAGTACCTTTTGTCACGGGCAGAACTTCTGTCGGCATTAAAACCTTCTATTCGCACGATGAGTTCGAGAACAGAAGCGGGCCATACAGCGCATCTATTTCAGACTGGAATACCAACGGTCTGCGTTTTTTCCTGCATCATGAAAATACAGACTATGACTTGAATCCGTCAAGAGGGTACCAGTTCCAGATACAGTATTCTAAAGATTTTGGATGGGGAGATTCTTTGCAAGGCTGGGATTTCCTCGAAGCAAAATACAACCACTACATTAACCTGCCGACCTTCTCATGGACAAAGCAGAATGTATTGGCCCTGAGTGCCTGGACAGGCTACTCACCTTCCTGGGAGAACGCTGAGACTTACGGCAATACATCGTTGAATGCCCACCGCCCGCCGCCATGGGAAGGTGCAAGACTGGGAGGTTTTTTCCGTATGAGGGGCTATGAGAACAACCGTTTCTCCGACAAGGCCGCCTTTTATGCC
>JALSTF010000044.1 GCA_026983895.1 Sulfurovum sp. | reverse complement strand
TAGCGGCGGTAATTGTTTGCCCTTGGTCTGCTGGAAACCCTGCTGCGGTTTGTCGAATAGTTCCTGTTGTATCCGCCGCGATTGTAGGTATTGTGCTTGTAGCTCCTGTTGTATTTATTGTTGTAGCTTCTGTTATAGTTTTTGTTATAGTTCCTGTTATTGCTTCTTCTGTCGTAGTTCCTGTTATAATTTCTTCTGTTATGGTATCGTTTGTAGTCATTCGCATTCCTGTAATAGCCATAACGTCCTGACTGGGCTCTGTAGCGCCTTCCGTTATAGTACCGGTATCCACGGTTGTAATAGTGTCCGTTACGATATCGGTGTCCTCTGTAATAGTAGTACCCGTTACGGTAATAGCCGCCGTAGTAGTATCTTCCCCCGTAATAATAGTACGGGTGCCCGTAATAGTGCGGGTAGCTGTAGGAAGAGAGTGCCACACCCGTGGCTACGCCCAGTGCCGCTCCTGTCGCCATCGCTTCCTCTTCGGGTGTACATCCGGTAAAGAGCAGTGCAGAAGTGATGAGACTGGCCGCTCCTATGCGTTTCAGTTTTTTTCCTACCATTTTTCCATCCTTTCCTTTTTTCTATAGGGCATCTCTAATAATAGGTAATGCTCACAATGGGTTTTGCAAATGTAAGATTTTGCAAGAGGCTTTCAAGTCCTAGCCGAAGCTAAGACAAAGGAAGCATCTTGTGAAAGATTGCGTTTGCAAAGCCCACCCTGCGGGCATTTACAGCTTTCGCCTTAGCTACGGCTAGGGCTGTAAAGAGTGCCTAGCCTAGGCAAAAGCTGGAAATGTTGTGAGTATCACCTATTTTTAGAGGTGCCCTATAATGATAGTATACAACAATTGTGAATAAATTGTGTGCCTGTTTGGGTCATATGGCGATCATTTCCAGTATTTTTCCCACCATAAGTCCGCCGAATGTTCCAAGGATATACCCCATCATCGCCATCAGCACACCGATGGGGATCAGGGCTTTGGAGTAGGCGGAAGCGAGGATAGGGGCGGAAGCGACACCGCCGATGTTCGCCAGGGATGCCACCCCCAGAGAAAAGAGGTCAAGCCTGAAAAGTTTGGCAAAAAGTATCATCATGGCTGCATGGATGGCGATGATGACGAAACCGGCCAGAATATAGAGCGGGGCTTCGGTGAGTTCTGAAAAATTGGCACGTGAAGCGATGAGCGCTACGATCAGGTAGAGCATGATATTTGCCAGTTCCGAAGCACCTGCAAGCCTTGCAAACGGAGTCATGGCAAAGAACATTCCCGCCAGTGTCGCAATGATGACCACCCAGGTCGTATGTGTGAGAAAATCGGTCACAGGCAGGAAACCGGCACCATATTGGGAGAGTGCAGAGACAAGCAGGGCCATCCCCAGAAGCAGGAAAAGCGAAGCGAAGTCCATGGGCTTTTTCTCTGCATCTTTCAGTGCAAGACGCTCGCCCACACTGTCGATGGCCGAAGTATCGGCCCCCGTCCAGGCATTGAAACGCTTTGCAAAGGGGACCAGTGCCAGCAGTATCATCACCCAGACAGCATAATCGACGGAGTCTATCAGCAGGGTATAGCCCAGCGCCCCGTCAGGCAGGTCCAGCGCACCCTGTATGGCGACCATATTCCCTGTACCGCCCATCCAGGAACCGGTCAGCGCCGCAAAAGCTTTCCATGCATCCGGGGCAAAAGCGGAATGGAAGAAGGCGAACATGCCTATGAACCCCAATGCGATACTCGTTGAAGCAAGCAGAAAGGTCAGCAGCATCTTTCTGCCCAGTTTCATGATCTCCCGCATGTCGGCATTGAGCAGCATGAGAAAGATCATAGCGGGGAGCAGGTCGGATTTGAGGGTCTTGTATGTGGCGGTGACCGAGGTACTTTTCTGCCACAGACCAAAGGTCGAGAGCAGCATCACGGTAAAGTAAATGATGACAATGGCCGGCAGGTATTCGAATAGTTTGGCTTTGCTTTTCTGTTCGGCAAACACGATGAAAGCCGAGATAGCCATCAAAAATGCCAGGTAGCTGAAACCGTCAGTGATCATGGAAACCCTCTTTCATATTATAAAATATACGGTATGAAGTATTTTGTTTTTCTGCGATACTCGAGATAGCACGGATCATGGGAAAGCCAGAGTGATTCTTCACGCTGTGCTTTGAGCAGCAGTACGGTCACAAGAAAGGCCCACAGGAGCCACTGTACCGCCCTGGGGTCCATCAGGACAACCCCAAGCATCATCAGTGTCACGGAAGCGTACATGGGATGGCGTATCCAGCGGTAGACGCCGGAAGTGACAAGCTCGCAATTCTCCCTGAGTTCAGGTTCGATGTTGAAGTTTCCCAGCCGGTTGTGCGAAAGGGCCCAGATACCGACTGCGACACCCAGCCCGAAAACAGCCGTCGCCAAAAGGTCAAAACGGTAGTGGGCGAGCAGCAGCATGACACCTGCTGTACCGAACTGCAGTGCAACGAGAAGTTTTGAATAAATATTTTTCATTTCAGCAGCCCCATTCCCAGTTTGCGTATTTCTTCGTATTTGTGAAAGGAAAAGGTCTTGTAGCCTATCGTTTCGGGTTCAATCAGAAGGATCTCTTTGGGCGTACATGCGATGTGCGACCGTGTCTGGTTGTAAATGAGCAGGCGCACGGACTTTTCGAACATTTCCATCATATTGGCCGTTTTGAAGAAATTGTCGGGCATCTCTTTCTCGAAAGAGCGCTCTCCGAGAACATCTACCGCCAGTACTGTTTCAAAGCTGCTTTCAGGAACACCGAGGTTCTCACAGAGAAAACCGTCACCGTAGGTCTCGCCTTCCACCACATGCTCTTCAAAGATGCCGGGAATAGCCATCGAGCAGAGCACGGCATCTTTGATCGTGACGTCATCTGCTGCCGTAAATACACGCTTGTGGCCGTTGTGCAGGTTGGTGGCGATAAGTTTGAGGGGGATCTCTGTCTCATTCATTTTCCTGCCGTCAAAAAGACTTTCAAAGATATTTGCGATCTTGTCATTGTCTATCATGGCATTGCCGGAAAGGGAGAACTTCATCCAGTTGAAGAGGTTGCTGAACTTCTTCAACTGGGCATAGATCTCCTTCTCTTTCATACCTATGGCGGTACAGGCCCCGATAATGCCGCCCATACTCGTTCCGATGATCTCGGAAGCCTTCAGTCGGTTTTTTTCAAGGTCGTGCAGGACCCCCAAATGGGCGATACCGAGTGCGCCGCCGCCGGAAAGTACCAGTGAAAAATCAGTGTTTTGCAGTGTTTTAATCATGAAAGTATTGTAGCACGATACTCTGTTAAGTCTGCTAAGATAAAATGGCATGATCATACACAAGGATAGCGTTATGGCAAACATCGTGATTACCGGATGCAGTACGGGTATAGGCCTGGAGAGTGCCAGATATCTAAAAGAGAGGGGTGTGACGGTCTATCCTACAGCAAGAGATGCAGAAGATGTAAGGAAGCTCAAGGCACTCGGGTTTGAAAATGCTATGCAGCTCGATGTGACCCGGCCCGGAGAGATTACCGCGGTCATCGAAACCGTACTGGAGAAAGAGGGGAAGATCGATGTCTGGTTCAATAATGCCGGCTACGGCCAGCCCGGAGCTTTGGAAGATGTCCGAACCGAGGTACTGCGCGAACAGTTCGAGACCAATGTATTCGGCCTGCACGAATGTACGCGGCAGATCATCCCCGTGATGAGGAAGCAGGGCTATGGAAAGATCATTCAGCACTCTTCGGTGCTGGGGCTCATTTCACTTTTCGGAAGAGGGGCGTACAATGCCAGCAAATATGCCATCGAAGGCTTGACCGATACCCTGCGGCTGGAACTCAAAGATACGGAGATCTATCCCGTTGTGCTCAATACGGGCCCCATCACCAGTCATTTCAGGCAGAACGCGATGCAAAAGCTCAGAGAGCATGTCGCTATCGAACACTCTGTTTTTACAGAAAAATACCATAAAAGTCTGGAGGCAGACAAAAGTAAAGTACCCTTTAATGAAGAGGCGATATCCGTTGCGAAAGTCGTCTATAAGATCGTCCTTTCAAAGAAGCCGAAACCGCGCTACTACATTACCAAAGCGACCTGGCTGCTTGGTTTTCTGAAGCGGGTGTTGAGTACGACTCTTTTGGACAGAATATTGTTAAAGATCGGGTAGGTTTGGTTGGCGCGGCCAAACCTACGTGTGTGTAAATATATTTCGCTATAATCTTCAGAAAATTATAATTTAGGATATATAGATGGATACAATAAAAATAGGTGTAGTAACGACAAGCGACAGGGCTTCACAGGGGATTTATGAAGATATTTCCGGTGTGGCCATCATGGATACGATGAAGGAGTACCTGCTCAATGAATGCGCGTATGAATACCGGTGTATCCCCGATGAGCAAAGTATCATCGAGACCACGCTGATCGAGCTTTCACGTGACATGAAATGCGATCTCATCGTGACCACAGGCGGAACAGGGCCGGCTCCGAGGGATGTCACCACCGAAGCGACAGAAAATGTCTGCCAGAAGCTCCTTCCGGGGTTTGGCGAGCAAA
>JALSTF010000043.1 GCA_026983895.1 Sulfurovum sp. | reverse complement strand
ACAAAAGGAAAACCAATGAAACTGCTTGTATCCGCCCTTGAACCTTCATCGAACCTACACCTTAAAGAGGTATTGAAACATACAACGGATCTTGAACTTATGGGGATCTTCGATCAGCGTATCACCCTGGGAACACCCCTTTACGACATCAGTCAGATGGCCATCATGGGTGTGGTCGATGCGGTAAAGAAACTGCGCTGGTTCTTCAAAGTCGCGGACGAGATGGTCGCACTTGCGGACAAAGCGGACAAAGTACTTTTGATGGACTCTTCCGGATTCAATCTGCCTTTGGCAAAAAAACTCAAAGCTGCCTATCCGGATAAGGAGATCATCTACTATATTCTTCCCCAGGTCTGGGCAAGCCGTCCCAAACGTGTGGAAAGACTGGAGAAATACTGCGACCATCTTCTGGGCATCCTGCCTTTCGAGACAGCGTATTACCCCAACAAAAAAGCCCGATATGTCGGCCATCCTCTGCTCGATGAGATCAAAGTCACCTGCCGCCCCGAAGAGAACAAAGGATGCATTGCCTTTCTCCCGGGAAGCCGGAAAGCAGAGATCGAGAAACTGATGCCCGTTTTTCTGGAAGTACGCAAACGCTTTCCGGATATTCGTCCGCTCCTGGTCATTCCACCCCATTTCAGCAGAGATCAAATAGCGAAACTCTATATCGGAAACCGCAACTTCGAAATCGTCCGGGACACACAGGAAGCGCTCGCAAGAGCAGAGTTCGCCTTTATCTGTTCGGGGACCGCTACGCTTGAAGCCGCGCTGATCGGTACACCCTTTACTTTGAATTATATCGCCAAAAAGATCGATTATTTCATCGCTTTCAAACTGCTTGGCATCAAACAGATCGGCCTGGCGAATATCATCCTGGAGCACAGCAACGGGAACACCCTTCACCATGAACTGCTGCAGGAAGAGGTCACCGTTGACAATCTGCTCAAAGAGTACTACAATACCGACCGCGAAAAATTCGCAGCAAAAGCCAAAGAGCTCCGGGAATATCTGAATCACGGCAGCAGCAAGAATGTGGCAAAGATCATTATGTCATGAATGGTGGGTAAACCCACCCTACACATCACACTGAAAAGGATAAACCGTATGCTAGTGCATATCTGCTGTGCCGTCGACAGCCACTATTTTCTCCAAAAACTCCAGAAAGACTATCCCGAAGAAACACTCGTGGGATTCTTCTACGATCCCAACATTCATCCCTACTCGGAATACTACCTTCGTCTGCTCGATGTCAAACGAAGCTGCAGAATGCTTGGGATCGAGCTGATAGAAGGCGACTACGACACAGAGAACTGGCTTGAGGCGGTCAGAGGACTGGAACAGGAACCTGAAAAAGGTGCACGTTGTGCCGTCTGTTTCGACAGGCGTTTTGAAGTGAGCGCCAAAAAGGCGGCTGAACTCGGGGAAAAATATTTCACCTCCACCCTGCTGACCTCTCCCAAGAAATCACTCAAGCAGCTTAAAACAGCCGGAGATGCATTGGCTCAACGCGAGGGGATCGCTTTTGTCGCACCCGATTACCGCAAAGCTTCGGGAACGCAGGAGCAGAACATCCTGGCCAAAGAAGATGCACTCTACCGGCAGGACTACTGCGGATGTCTCTTTGGATTGACCATGCAGCGTGAGCAGCAGCAGAAACTTGCGGATGAACTTTTTCTCCCGCTTTCCGGACAGATACAGCCTGAATCCATTGAAGCGCGTATTGCACTGTATGAAAAACGCTGGCAACTCGAAGAAGAAGGCCGGCCGTACAGGATCGTCAAAGAACGTTTTCTCAACTGGCGCCTGAAATTCTTCACACTCAAAGTACGCAAAGTGACCATTCCTGCCCATGTGCTTCCCTATGCTACCCTCAAAAACGATTATACACGCGGAAAGATCGAATATCACGTCAATGCTCTGCATTATATGAGCCGGGACGAAGTCAAGTTCATCACACTGAAAACATATAATACCCTGCTTGGAAGCCGTTACGAAAGTGTCACCCAGCTGATATACGATCCTCCGCACTTTGAGCATGAAGTTTCACTCAGGTCTAAGCTGGGACTGGGTGCCTACGATCTTTCTGCCGTTCTTGTAACGGAAAAGATACCGGAGAACAGGATCGAGATCATTCTGCAAAGTGAAACCTACAGTGACGTTCGGGAAAAGCTGATAGAACTTGACTAACCCATTTTTTACTATTATTCAGGTAAAATAAGTGAATTTTTTTCCAAAGGTTTTTCATGCTTTATAATGTAGTCGAAATTCAAAAGATCCTGCCTCACAGATATCCTTTCCTACTCGTTGACCGTATCACCGAACTCAAAGAGGGTGTCTATATCGAAGGATACAAGAATGTTTCCATATCCGAACCTGTCTTCCAGGGCCATTTCCCCGATCATCCTATCTATCCCGGTGTCATGATCATCGAAGGAATGGCGCAGGCAGGCGGTGTGCTTGCCTTTAAAAGTATGGATCTCAAGACGCAGGAAGAGGTCGAGAACAAAGTGGTCTACTTCATGAGTATCGACAAAGCAAAATTCCGATCTCCCGTCACTCCGGGAGACCAATTGGTATACAAGATAGAAGTGATCAAGAACAAAGGTGCCATCTGGCAGCTCGATGCCAAGGCATATGTAGATGACAAAGTCGTTGCCCAGGCTGAACTTAAAGCCATGATCGTGGACAAATAGGGCCTTTGATGTCTATCATCCATCCTACCGCCGTCATTGAGGACGGTGCACTTATCGGTGAGAATGTTTCTATTGGCCCGTATGCCTATATCGGCAGGGAAGTCACGATCGGAGACCATACCTCCATCGCCTCCCATACCGTTATCGAGGGTCATACGACCATAGGCAAAGGGAATCGTATCTTTTCTCATGCAGCCATAGGTACGATCCCGCAGGATTTAAAATATGACGGAGAGGATGTGGAGCTGATCATCGGTGACAACAACACCATACGTGAATTCACACTGCTCAATCCGGGAACCAAAGGCGGAGGATCCGTGACCAAGATCGGCAGCGGAAACCTTTTGATGGGATACGTACACCTTGGGCATGATGTGATCATCGGGGACCACTGTATTTTGGCCAATGGTGCGACGTTGGCCGGGCATGTGGAATTGGGCAACTATGTCGTCATCGGCGGTCTTACCCCGATACACCAATTCGTACATATCGGGGACTTTGCCATGATCGGCGGTGCAAGTGCCCTGACACAGGATATTCCCCCCTACTGTCTGGCAGAAGGCAACCGTGCGAACCTTCGTGGCCTGAATCTGACCGGACTGCGCAGACATATGGAACGTGACGAGATCAATGCACTCAAATCAGCATACAGGGAACTCTTCGAAGAGGGAAACCCTCTTCAGGATGTCGCCCAGAGACTCTTCGAAGAGAGCCGTTCGGAAAAGGTAAAGAACCTTTGCAAATTCATCAAGACCTCCAAAAGAGGCATACCGTTCATACGGAAATCGTAAAGAGAGGATAGAAAATGTCAATCAAAGCATGCAGCTTTTGCGGAACACAGGAAAGTGAGGAGAACCCTCTCATTGCAGGCGAAAGCGCCTACATCTGCTCCAATTGTGTGATCTCTGCCTACAAGATCCTTTTCGGTGAAGAGGAACAGGAGCAGGAGGTCATGGACCATGGCACCCATACACTTTATACCCCCAAAGAAATCAATGCCCTGCTCGATGAGTATATCATCGGGCAGGATACGGCGAAAAAAACACTCTCCGTAGCGGTATACAATCACTATAAGCGTATTTTCAGAGATAATGCGGAGGATGACACACAGATCGCCAAATCCAATGTTCTCCTGATAGGGCCGACAGGCTCCGGGAAAACCCTGCTTGCCCAGACCATTGCCCGGTTTCTGAATGTGCCTATCGCGATCGCCGATGCAACGAACCTGACGGAAGCGGGCTATGTCGGTGAAGATGTGGAGAACATCCTTACCAAACTGCTGATGGCTGCCGACGGGGACCCTCAAAAAGCCGAACAGGGTATCGTATTCATCGATGAAGTCGACAAGATCGCACGCATGGGAGAGAACCGCTCTATCACACGTGATGTTTCCGGAGAAGGTGTGCAGCAGGCACTGCTTAAACTCATAGAAGGTTCTGTGGTGAACATCCCGCCCAAAGGCGGACGAAAACACCCCAACCAGGATTTCATACAGATCGATACTTCCAATATCCTCTTTATATGCGGAGGTGCGTTTGACGGGCTCAATGATATTCTCAAACGAAGACTGGGCGGGAATACGCTTGGCTTTGGGCAGGAAAAACGCTCCAAATCCGAAGAGGAAAATCTGATGCACCTTGTCGAAGCAGATGATCTGGTCTCTTACGGGCTGATCCCGGAGCTTATCGGACGTTTGCATGTTTTGGCCACATTGGGTAAAATAACAAAAGAAGATATGGTACGTATTTTGGTAGAACCCAAAAATGCACTGGTCAAACAGTATCAGAAACTCTTCGAGATAGACAATGTCACACTTTCCTTTGAGGAGGATGCCCTCGCGCTTATTGCGCAGAAAGCGATCGATCGGAAAACAGGGGCCCGA
>JALSTF010000042.1 GCA_026983895.1 Sulfurovum sp. | reverse complement strand
AATCATTCTTCAAAGAAAAAGGCCTCAAATATACAATCGAAGAGATTCCTTATGAAAACACCACCAAAAAGAAGATGCTCAACTTCGTCTATACTTTTGAGAGAGAGGAAGATGCCGACATCGACGATTTCATCGAAGAGTTCCAGAACAAATTCGAACTGGCTTTCATAGACAAACATTATCTGATCGCAGGATTCCATAACTTTATGGACAATGACGAAGCAGAAGATGTACTTGAGGGCTTCGATGCCTTCTGGAGCTATTCCCTCTGCCATCTGAGCTATTCTTACAATATTTTCGATACCAAAGGGGCAAGGCCCGATGCAGGACTTTTCGCACCGTGTACCATGTATGTGTACATCAAAAAAGATTCCAATCAAATGGTCATCGGTATGCCGACCCTTGCCAATGTCAAAAATACCTTGAAGATCACCGATGAAAAACGCGTGAAGTGGATAGACAGACTTGACAGGGAGATCCCTGAAATTTTAACATCGTTGGGGATGACAGCCGTGGAGAATGTCAACCCGCTCAAAGAGACACCCAAACCGCTGAAAAAACAGGCGACCGTTCAAAAAACTGCCGCAACACCAAAAGAAACAGCGAAAACCGTACCTGAAGCACCGGCAAAGAAAGCTTCCGCTGCTCCGGCACCGGCCCCCAAAACAAAACCTGAACAGGCAGAAGAGAAAAAAGCACCGAAAAAAGAACTGAAGATTGAAACAGGCGGCGACACTATTGACATCATCATTCCCGTACCGCCCAAACCCATAAAGCCGGTAAAGGTAAAGACTTTCAATACAGAAAAAGATATTGCAGACCGGTCCATCAAGTTCTCCAAGCGTATGCCGCCAAACTACATCCCGCCAGAGCAGCGTACCGGAGAAGCCAAGGCACAGAACACTTCAACCAATATCGGAGAAGTGGTCCACGGCAGAGTCTCTGCCTATATCAGGGGCAAATATATCGATGTCAAAGAAGCGGAAAAACGCCTTAAAAAAGCCGGATTTACCATTCTTGGCGTGACCAAACTGGATAAAAAAGGCAAACTGGTCTCCATTGTCTTTACCGACAAAGCGCTGACGAAAGCTGCAAGCAAAAAAAATCGCGGTTTTGCCGCTTCTTTAAGGCTGCTTGTCAACAAAAAAGACAACCATATCAGTATCACCAATCCTGTCTATCTGCTCAAAGCATTCATGCAGGATGACTATGACGACGCACTGGCAAAAGCCACACTCAAAAAGATCACAGGCAATTTTGACAACCTGCTCAACTCCAAAGACAAGCTTAAATTCCAGCTTCTTCCCAAATACCAATTTATGCATGGTATGCCTCAATATCAAGACATGGTCACCGTTGCCATGGGTGATGACCTTCTCAAAAAGATCAAAAACAACAAGAAGGTACTCTTTGTTCAGAAACTGGACAATGGTGCCGTACTTATAGGTGCGCAGCTTGGAAGAAGGACAGGGAAGTTCACCGGGCGCATCGGAACGAACAATGCAGCCCTCCTTCCCTACCCGATACTCATTGAGAATGGGGAAGCGAAGATACTGGAGCCAAAATACTATATTTCAGTCATGTATCCGCTGCTGCAGATGTCTGAATTCATGACGATTGCAACGGTACCGGGTGCGATTATCAGAGATTGCGGGAAAGTATTCAAATAGGAGAAAAGAGAGAGGGGCGATCACAAGGGTCGCCCCCATGTTACCAAGCAGAATGCTACTTAGCTTTTTCCAGATATTTCCCTTCAACGGTATCAACCTTGATCATCTCCCCTTCAAGTACATGGAAAGGCACCTGTACCACAGCACCGCTTTCAAGCGTTGCAGGCTTCTTCCCACCCTGTGAGTCACCTTTGAAGTTCGGCGGTGTTTCAACGATCTTGAGGACCACTGTCTGAGGTATTTCCACTGAAATGGCCTGACCGTTATGGAAAAGGATATCCGCTTCCATTCCGTCGATCATGAAATCAAAAGTATCTTTACCTACCTGCTCGTGCGTCAAACCAATCTGATCAAAGGTCGTTGTATCCATGAATTGCAGCATTTCTCCGTCATCATAAAGATACTGCATTGTTTTCTGTTCAAGCTCAGGTACTTCAAACTTGTCACCGGCATGTACTGTCTTTTCGATCACTTTGCCTGTTTTAAGATTTTTGATCTTGATACGTACAAATGCCGCGCCTTTTCCCGGTTTTACATGTTGAAATTCTGTGACCTTATACGGGTTCCCGTCCAATTCAAGTCTGACACCTTTTTTGATATCGCCCATGCCTATTGTTGCCATAAATGATCCTTCATAATAAATTGAGTGATTATAGCGAATAGTTGGTAAAAAGGGAATGGATGTACATAAGAGTGTCGAGGGTACCGAAGTACCCTCCTACAGACAGTTTATTTGGTAATAGCGATATTGTTCTTCTCTTTAATATCACAGTGCGGAGCCTTGTCAAAATCCATGGCCTTGGCATTGTGCATCAGCACAGGCACAAAGATCAATGAAACAAAGACTGCAGCAATCGTTCCGGAGATCAAGGCAACCCCAAGCCCGCCAAAGACCGGGTCTGAAGCAAGCAGAGCCGAACCAAGGATGATCGCCACAGCCGTCAGTGCGATCGGTTTTGCTCTCGTCGCTGTCGCTACGGCAATTGCTTCACGCTTGTTCATACCGTGACACTCCATCAATGATTTGGCAAAATCGATCAGGAGCAGAGAGTTCCTTGAGCTTATCCCCATCAGGGCAATAAATCCGATCAAAGACGTCGCTGTCAGGAAGAAGGTCTCCGAAGTGAACCAGTTGGCCACCCAGTGCCCTACGATCACTCCTATCAGAGAGAGGAACGATCCAAGCAGTATGATACCGGAGATCGCAAAACTTTTGTAATAAATGACCAGCAGCAGGAAGATCAGTACCAGTGCAGCGATGAATGCCCCGCCAAGGTCTCTGAACGTGTCCAATGTTACCTTCATCTCCCCATCCCAGCGCAACAGGAATTTTTCCCCTGTCTTCTTGTCTGTCAGATAGAGGTCGAACATATAGGTATTAAAACCTGCTTTTTCGATCTTATACTCTTTGGAGAACTTCTCAAGCATCACATCCCTCGCTGCAAGCAGCGGATACACCTGCGATACCATATCGGTCTCAGCGATGACATTGACCATACGCGAGAGATCTTTATGCATGATCATAGGACTTGACTTCACCTTTCTGATCGTGACCACTTCACTCAACGGTACCATCATCCCCTTCATATTCATGAGGTTCAGAGAAGAGAGTTTGCTTCTGAGTTCCGCTTCGCTTTTGCCATTGAGTGTTTTACTTGCTTTTTGCAGGATCAGAAATATAGGTATCTGATCCGGTGCATCCTTGGAGTTCTTGTGCGCGATCACCATACCTTCAAAAGCCAAATAAAGAATATTATTTACCTGCTCTACGCTCAGCCCGCTTCTCGCTACTTTTTCCTTGTCCGGGATGAGTTCATACTTGTCATAAATATCATCCATCATCACATCTACATCGACCAGGCCCTTGGTGTCGGAGAGGATATTTGCTACTTGCATTGAAAGTTTGCGCACCTTCTTCATATCTTCACCATGAACCTCTACGACAATAGATGCCAGGGTCGGTGGACCCGCAGGCTGTTCGACGAACTTGATATTCGTTCCCTTGACCAGGGGCAGACATTTCTTTTTGACGATCGGCCTGAGGCGCTGTGTCATCAGGAACGAAGGTTCTTTTCTGGTATGTTTATCCGTCAGATTGACGGAAATTTCCGAAACATTCTCTGTCGTTTTCATACTCGCTCCCTTGACAAGCCCCGCATAATCAAGAGGGATCCCCTGTCCAAGGAAAAGCTCGAGGTTCATCACCTCTTTTTCTTTCTTGAGTACATCAATAACACATTCGCTCACCTGTTTTGTCTGTTCTATCGAACTTCCCGTAGGCGTATCGATATAGACAGAAAAAGTATTGTCGCTTTTCCCCGGAAGCATTTTTGCCAGTACCATCTTTGATGGAAACATCATCAAAGAGAGAAAGAATGCAATCGCTGTCAAAATAATGACCAGCAGTTTTTTCTTTTTACTGCCAAGGATGCCGTAAATGAATTTTTCCAAACCTTTCATTATTTGACCTCCTTCTTGTGCTTTTTATGATGGTGCTTGTGTTCCGGTTTCTTCAAAAGCTTTAAACTCAAATAGGGTGTAAAGATATAGGCCACAAACAGGGAAGCGATCAAAGCTACCGGTACATTATAGGGGATAGGTTTCATGAAAGAGCCCATCATTCCTCCTACGAATGCCATTGGTACCATTGTCAAAATGATCGCCAGCGTTGCGACATTGGTCGGCGCACCGATCTCGTCAGTCGCTTCAATGAGCAATTCATCCATTTCTTTGTTATCCGCATCATGTCCATGCAGATGCCTGTGAATATTTTCGATCACAATGATCGCCGCATCTACCAGCAGACCCAGAGAGAGAAGGAAAGCAAAAAGGGTAATACGGTTGATCGTCTGTCCGGAAAGATAAGCCACAAAAAGGGTGATCGCCAGAATCGCCGGTACTGTAAAGGTCA
>JALSTF010000041.1 GCA_026983895.1 Sulfurovum sp. | reverse complement strand
GACTATATCGCAGGGATAGACGCACGGGGCTTCATTTTTGGTGCAGTACTGGCGGACAGGCTTGGCGTGGGTTTCGTACCGGTACGAAAAAAAGGGAAACTCCCCTATACGACCGTGGCGGAAAAATACTCCCTCGAATACGGTTTTGACGAAGTAGAAATACATATCGATGCATTTGGCGAAAATGGCTGCTGTACCACAGGAGAACCCGCAAAGGTCCTCCTCATAGACGACCTCATGGCCACAGGCGGTACCGCCAAGGCAGCAGCCAATCTCATAGAGAAAGTAGGCGCACAATGTGTAGAAGCCTGTTTCATCATGGAACTTGCTTTTCTGAACGGGAAAAAAGAGTTTCCCGCTCCGGTCTATTCGATCATTGAACTCGACTGAGTCTAATACACAGGTATTGCACGTTCCTTTGGGCACCATATGGCAAAAGGAGATACGGCCATGATCCATACACGCAGCATTCTTATCATGTTTCTTTTTGTCAGCTATCTGCTTACAGGATGTGCAAAGAACACAGTGGTCACGCCGCAAAGCAATGCTTTCTCCGATAGATACAACGGTGAAGCACTGGTCCTTGTTGCCGTGGATGGTGACGGGAAACGGGGTATACGCTTTATAGAACTGAGCAGCGCCGAAGAGAAGACAGGATATGAGATCTATTTTCATGATGTGCAGCCGAAATCCGGGTTCATCACTATCAAACTCCCCGCACCGAGTACCCATGTCAGGATCAAAGAGTATTCTCTCTCAGGACACTATGGATGCAGCAGAGGAAAGGCCGGCTACGGCTATGGTGTCAAAGTCCTTCCCAAAGTCACTAAAGGCAAAAGCTATTTCCTCGGTACTATCAATACCGATATGAATACTGTTTACAATGAAATGCCCGAAAAGCTCATACCCGAAGCAAAACAAAAATACCATTATAGAGCACACGGGGAAGATCTCCCCAAAAAGCAGTGTTTCAGAAGTAAAGTATCTCTCTGATCCAAATATGATCTCTAATGCATAAATAACTCTATAACCTCCCATACGCTATAATCTACCCAATTTTTAAAGAAGAGCATACTATGGATCTACATAAAACCGTTTATATTCCAAGACCAAGCTGTTTCGACCCTGATGAGAATGGGCATTTCGGCAAATTTGGAGGGCGTTTCGTACCCGAAACACTGATGCCTGCCCTTGAGCAGCTGCGCAAAGACTATGAAGCTGTGCGTTTTGATGAAGATTTCTGGGCAGAGGTGGACTACTACTACAAGAACTATGTGGGGCGCCCCTCTGCACTGTACTACGCCGAAAACCTTTCCAAAGAGCTCGATGCGAAGATCTACCTCAAACGCGAAGACCTTAACCATACCGGTGCGCACAAGATAAACCATTGTGTGGCTCAGGCGGTATTGGCAAAAAGACTGGGCAAGAAGAAGATCATTGCTGAGACAGGTGCGGGGCAGCATGGTGTAGCCACAGCCACGGTCGCGGCACTTTTTGGGTTGGAGTGCGAAGTCTTCATGGGCGCCAAAGATGTGGCACGACAGGAACTCAATGTCTTTCGCATGAAACTCCTTGGGGCAAAAGTGCATGCCGTCCAGAGCGGTTCAAAAACACTCAAAGATGCCATGAACGATGCCATCAGACACTGGGTAACCCATGCACGCGACACGTACTATCTCATCGGTACGGTCGCAGGACCGCACCCCTACCCTATGATGGTAAGAGACATCCAGAGTATCATCGGCTGGGAAGCCAAAGCACAGCTTCAAAAGGCTGAAGCGTGTCTGCCGGACAAGGTCATAGCCTGTATCGGCGGAGGGTCCAATGCGCTGGGTATCTTCAACCATTTCCTTGAAGATGAAAGCGTGGAGTGCATCGGCATCGAAGCGGGCGGCGAGGGACTGGACTGCAAACACGGCTGTTCACTTGAAAAAGGCAGTCCCGGCGTTCTTCACGGGCAGCTGAGCTACCTCCTCCAGGATGAGGACGGACAGGTACAGGAGGCCCACTCCATCTCCGCAGGACTGGACTATCCGGGTATCGGACCGGAACATGCTTTTCTCAAAGATGAAGGTATCGTTACCTACAACCACATCACCGATGACGAAGCCATGGATGCTTTTGTCTGGCTCTCCCAGGCCGAAGGGATCATCCCGGCCTTCGAGAGTTCCCATGCCGTCGCCTACCTCAAAAAGATGGCACCCGCAGAGGTCAAAGGAAAAACTATCCTCGTCAACCTCTCCGGACGCGGAGACAAAGATATGATGCAGGCTAAAGACATTCTGGCTGAGCAGTTTGTATAAGCTCGCTTCCTCCTTTGTATAATCAAAAACCACTCAAATAAAGCAGATATAATAAAACTATAGAGTCGGTTGATGTAAATTGATTTTCTCGTTGAAGCTGTTACAGTCATAAACCTTCGGCAAAGCCGAAGGCCTGAAAATATGAACCGCTCAAAGCGGTCTTAATCGCCTAAAGGCGACAACTCAAAACAGTGATAGTTTATCCAATTTCCTATTTTCCTTCTCTTGATGGCGAATACTGGGCCAATTTAGGCAAAAGCATCAAAAAACTACCTGGGAGTCTTCAAACTTCAGGCATCATAACCCTGCTATGGTATAATGTCTGAAAAAAAGACAGACAATGACAAAAAAAGAAGACCACATCGCACTCTTCATCGACTGCGACAACATTTCCCACCGCTCCATCGAGGGGATCATCAATGAACTCAGCAAATACGGCGTGGTGAACATCCGCCAGGCTTACGGGAACTGGACGAAGAGCAACCTGAAGAACTGGGAGGACAAACTCCTGGAGTTTGCCATCAAGCCCATACAGCAATTCGACTACTCCAAGAACAAGAACGCCACTGACATCCTGATGACCATCGACGCCATCGATTTGCTGCATACCAAGGATATCGATGCGTTCGCTTTTGCTACCAGCGACTCGGACTTCACGCCTGTGGTCATGCGGGTACAGGCAGAAGGCATCAAGGTCTTCGGATTTGGGGAGAAAAAGACACCCAAACCCTTCATGGCGGCCTGCTCGCAGTTCATCTTCACCGAGAAGCTGATGGCGACGAGCGCTAATGTTGCAGTGGAGGAAGAAGATACACAGGATGTTGAAGTGAGCAAAGAACCTGTACGAAAAAGCGGAAAAGAGATGAAGCAAGATACCTGGCTGGTCAATGTCCTGCGCAATGCCGTTGAACAGACCATGGATGAGTACGGATGGGCGAACCTTTCTGAAGTCGGCAGTTACATCAACAAGGCCACCTCTTTCTCCCCCATCAACTACGGCTACAAAAAACTCAGCAATCTCATCAAGGAGATCGACCTTTTCGACCTGGCTTACGATGAAGTCAGCAAACAGATCAGCATACGAGACAAGCGCTGGAAACACTGATGGACCCTTTTATGCGTGAAGCTTTCGCTGAAGCGGAAAAAGGCATTGAGGACGGTGACGGCGGGCCTTTCGGTGCCGTAGTGGTCAAAAATGGGACCATTGTCGCACGGGGGCACAATGAAGTCGTCAAACGCAACGACCCTACGGCCCATGCCGAGATCCTGGCCATTCGCAATGCTTCGGCACTGCTGCAGGATTTCAACCTCTCAGGCTGCGAACTCTATGTGACCGGCGAGCCCTGCCCCATGTGTTTTTCCGCCATCCACTGGGCGCATATCGACAAGGTCTATTATTGCAACACAAAACAGGAAGCGGCAGATATCGGTTTCGACGATGCATTCATCTCAGAAGTCATTTTGGGGAAGAAAAGTGACCCTATTCCCTTCATACATACACCCGATGAAGGCTGCCGGACTCTGTTTAAAGCATGGGCTGAAGACCCCGACAAAGTGCCCTATTGACACAACGTCCAGGAACCCTTTCTCTTAATCGATACAGATAAAAAAATGAAGACCCCCATCATTTTTTGTGACCGTATGTGTTTTGGGCTGATAGATGCTTCCGTCACTCAGCCAGTAACCTGCATTCAGAGAGTCATCACTGTTCTGAACAGATGAAAACTCCTCTGCATTTCCGGGAAGGTGTTTCCCTGACTTGCTGCAATAAGCCTGGGCTTCCTCGAAATGCTTTACACTGATACCCAAAATATTGTCTATGTCGATATGCTTCACCAGATCGGTCTTCAGAAGGATCAAAAGAGGTATAAGAAAGATCAAGATCGTAATAAGCCCCCGTTTGACTGTGAAATCATAATAGTACCACTCAATGAAATCGACAATCAGGCCGGCTTTTTCTTTGACGGCCTTTTTTCTTTCTCTTTTTTCTCTGAGTGTCTCCATCCAGGTATTGTATTCATTAAGGGATTGTGAGGGAACGGGTTTTCTGCCGGTTTCTTTTTCTCTGTTTTTATCTTTCATGTTCTGGTGCCCTTCCAAAAACAAGTATGCCTTTGTACGATTATAGCAAAATCATTTTCTTTTTTTAGGTTCCGGTTCAACGAACTCACCTTTGATCAGCCCCGCTTCATGTAGGAACTGTGAAGGTTTGTAGTCGACCTTTTTAACCTTGTCGTATTGGGCGAGAGAGAGATAGAGTTTGTCCTTGGCACGCGTAACGGCGACG
>JALSTF010000040.1 GCA_026983895.1 Sulfurovum sp. | reverse complement strand
CTTGAGCTGTGATTTCTCCTTCTTCACGGCGATCACGCAAACGGGGTTCTTGGTCTGCGTCATGTACTGTTTGAGACCTGTGACATTGGGCTCGATCTGCTGTATTTTTTCAAGCAGTTCACTGTCAGAGAGCAGTGCTTCCACTCCCTCTTCCACTTCATCGCCTGTCGCATCCACACCGAGTTTCCCGCCTACGAACTGCTTCTGCGACGAATGGTCGAGATGGTCGACGATTCCCCCACTGATAAGAATCTTCTCTTTCGAGAGCCGGTTGAGGATGTGTTCCGTCAGCGCCAGGGAATTTTCAAGTTCCGGAGCATCTTCCCCTACAAAAAGGGCATGTTTGACGAAACTCATCTGCCCTACACCCCAGAAAGCATGCATGAACTGCTGCGCATGGCCGGGGTAGTGTACCTGCATCTTGGCGAGTATCAGGTTGTGAAAGACCCCGTTTTCTGGCATATTGTAGTCGATGAGGTCGGGTGCCATCGGTTTGAGCATCGGAAGGAACACCCTCTCGGTCGCCCAGCCCATGTATTTGTCCTCCAGAGGGGGTTTGCCCACTACCGTGGCAGCGAAGACCGGTGCTTTTTTCATGGTAACGGTCTCTACCTCCATCACAGGAAAAGGCTCTTTAAGCGTATAGTACCCCGTGTGGTCTCCGAACGGCCCCTCTATTTCCATCTTCTCGGGGTCAACGAAGCCTTCAATGACGATGTCCACATCACGGGGAATGTAGATATCGTTGGTGATGGACTTGACCAGCTGTGCATTCTTGTTGCGCACGAAACCGTAAAGCAGCATTTCGAACATGCCGTGGGGCATCGGTGCCTGACCGCACCAGATATAGAGCGGGTCGCCGCCTATGGCTACACTCACAGGCATCTTCTTACCGGCTTTCTGGTACTGGTCGAAGAAGTGCGAGGCATCTTTGTGTATCTGCCAGTGCATCCCGAGACGGTTCTTGTCATACTGCTGCAGCCGGTACATTCCCAGGTTCTGCATCTGCCCGTCCAGGCTCTGCGTATAGACTTGACCCATCGTAATGAACGGCCCGCCATCCTCTTCCCAGGTCTTCAGGATAGGCAGTCTGTCAAGGTCCACTTCTTCCTTTGGCATGACCACTTCCTGACATTCCCCTTTGAAATTCAAACGTTTGGGAAAGACGTTTTTGAGTGAAAAAAGTTTGGGGATCATCGCCAGCTTGGCTTTAAAGGTCTTGGGCGGTTTGAGCTTGAGCAGTTCTTCTATGCCCTCCGCCACATCATCGGGATGCTTTCCGAAGATCTTCTGTGTGATCTCTTTGTTGGCAAAAATGTTCATGAGTACAGGCATGTCATACGCGATACCTTTGGCTTTGTTCACCGGTTTGGTAAAAAGAATAGGCCTGGAATCCTCTCTTTTCACTTCCACATACGCTACATGAGGGATCTCAAGCTCCACATCAAGCGGTTCATCGATAATCTTGAGGTCCCCGTTCTCTTTCAGCCACTGTACTACATCCTGCATACTTACCCTTTTTTACATATCATTGAAAAGATTATAGCCAAAAGTGCGTTATGGTTTCATAGACGGATTTTCTATCATAATGAGAAAAACTGATTAAAATATAAACATTAATCTACTTATTTTTATACAAAAAAGAAAAATATTTAGTTTGTTTAGGTATGATTGTTCAAATACTTCAAGGATTTCCATGACGATCTATCAGGTAGTTTACTATAACCATTTTGGAGAACGGGTAGCTGATTTCGGTTACTACGAAGACAAACTCGATGCAGAACGAAGAGCACTTGAAGTAAGGGTGAAAACTTCCCAAACACCCGGAAAAGTATGTGTTGAAGATGTTTTTGTAGAAGACAGCTCAGAAGAAGCTGTCCGGGAAAAAAGAGCGGAGAAACACCATGAAAAAGAGTGTATGGATACCTACAGTTTCAAAAACTGATACGCCTACAGCCTCTCCGGCATCTCATCTTTAAAAGCAACCTCTTCCGCTTCTTTCAAAATTTCCAAGGCACCCTCTTCTATCATCGCCTGGGCGAGCTGGTCACCGAGGATATCAGCATCTTCAAGAGGGGCGGTCAAATTTTTATGGAGAATATGCGTACCGTCAGGATAGCCTATCATCGCGCGCGCTTCGATCTTCTTTTCACTCTCGCTTTCTTCATCACTCTCTGATATCACAGCATTGACCGCGACCGGAGCGGAACATCCCGCACCGATAACAGAAATGAAGTCTCTCTCCACTTTGGTACAGATAAAAGTCTCTTCATGGTTCAGGGTCATAGCGATCTCTCTGACCCTCTCATTGCTCGAAACGATCTCGATGCCAAGCGCGGCCTGTCCCATGGGAGGGATGAAAAAACCGAGTTTTTCCACATAAGGGATATCCTTAAGCAGGTCAAGTCTCTTAAGGCCGATATAGGCCAGGATGATCGCATCATACTGCCCCTCTTTGAGCTTGCGCAGACGCGTATTGACATTGCCGCGCAAGTCCTTTACTTTGAGGTCAGGACGTTTTTCAAGCAGCTGCATACGGCGTCTGAGGCTGGTCGTGCCGACCACCGCGCCGGCAGGGAGTTCATCGAGTGTTCTGTAGGTATGAGAAAGAAAAACATCACTCTGGTCCTGACGTTCGGTAATTGCGCAGAGTTCCAGGCCGTCAGGAATATATGTGGGGACATCTTTGAGCGAATGTACTGCAAGGTCCGCTTTCCCCGCAAGCATCTCATCTTCAAGTTCTTTGGTAAAATGCCCCTTTCCTCCGACAAGCGCCAAAGGCTTGTCCAGGATCTTGTCACCTCTTGAAGTGATCTCATTGAGTTCTACTTTTACCTCAGGGAATGCCACCTCGATCCTCTCCCTGATATGATAGGCCTGCCATAAAGCCAGATTGCTCGCCCGTGTTGCTATGATCAATGTTTCCACGTTTTTCCCTCTTCTTGTATTCCCATAAGATCTCGTACCAAACCTACGGATCATGCCATAAAACTGTTACTTCAGTTTTTTATACCCGTTTCTCATTTTGTCCCACTGTCCATCGATATAAATGGTCGGAGTACCGGAAACCATCATACGTCCTGCCGCTTTTTCATCCGCTTTGATCGCATCTGTCACTTCTTTGGACTTGATCTGCTTTTCTGTCACGTCAAAGCCCGTATGTTTTTTGACAGCCGCTATCACTTTTTTCACATCTGTCTCTCTGGGGCTGATCTTCAGTGTATACATCTTCTCAATCACATCTTTTTTCCCTGCTGTCTGTGCGATATGCATGATCGGTGTCAAAATACCCGATACCGGATGGATCCTGAGCAATGGAAGATGGTAGTAGTAAACAGCCATCAGGTCAGGATTTTTCTTGGCTGCCGCAAGTATCTTTGGAACGACATCCTGGCAGAAAGGACACTGCGGGTCGGAGAAGATCAGGATCTTGTGCTTGGCATTCTTGTTCCCGAACAGAAGGTGTGCATCGTCATACATATTATTGGGGACCGTAGGTTTGATCTCATTGCGGTAATCCCTGCCTGTCTTAATATTGACAAGGTGGCTAGTCGCCAGACCGTCTTTGACAAAGACCATTTCCGGTACGTCAATATCTTTCTTCTGGTACTTTAGCTGCATATTGGTCAGATAGACATCCCATCCCGGAATATCTTTATGTGTTTTCTTCTCAATGATCTTGACACCCTTGACCTCAACCTGCGGGTTCTTGACCACGTTTCTCTTTACATATTTCAGCAGTGTTTTCTCATCTACCTGTGTATTCGGTGTATTAGCGCTTAATGCGATCGTTGCTATCAGTGTGCTCGTCAATAATTTCGACGTCAATGACATTGTCATCTCCTTTGTTTTGATTAAATTTAGTTTGTTCGGGTGTCATTTTAGCGACAAAACGTAAATACATTGTGTAGCCAAGCGCAAAAAGGCCCAAAAAGTCCGTCAATACTCCGGGAATGATCAACAGAATCGCTCCAAGGAGGTAAGAAGTACTGGCATTCTGGAACTCTTCCATACTCAGTTTTCCCATTGATACCTGCGAAATATTCCCCATCAGCGTATAGGGCGTGTACTGCAAAAGCCTGATACCCAGGATCATCGTAGTGAAGATCCAGACGGCTGACCACCAGAACCCTATGCGCTCTCCTACATACAAAGAGAGATAAAGCTCCAGCAGTGCAAAGGGGATCATAATGAGAAGGAACATCTTCAGAGCCTTTGTGCTGCAACATCGATGATGTCATCAGCCGATATCTCTTCTTTTACAAGCCCTTCACGGGTCACGAACTCTACAAGTCCATCCTGCAATTTCTTTCCTATTACCACAGCATTCGGGATGCCCAGCAGTTCATAATCTTTCATCTTCGCACCGAAACGGTCTTTTCTGTCATCGAGCAGTACATCGATACCCTTTGCACCTAACGCTTCATAGAGCCTTTCCCCCAGTGCAACCTGTGCCTCGTCTTTGATATTCGAGACAAGGATATAAAGAGCGAACGGGGCGGATTCTTTGGTCCAGATACATCCTTTGTCGTCATGATGCTGCTCAATAATGGCGGCAAGCAGACGGCTCACACCGATACCGTAGGTTCCCATGACCATGGGCTGTGCTTTCCCG
>JALSTF010000039.1 GCA_026983895.1 Sulfurovum sp. | reverse complement strand
GTATCAAATAGTTCGTAAAGTATCGTTAATCTGCATCAACTCATCTTGACAACGATATCTTCCAGAGAATTGGCACAGACCTGCATACGCTTGCCTATTTCCTTGAGCTGGGAAAGGATCTCTTTCCTGACGAACATTTCCCTCATATTGCCGCTGTCGGCAAGTGCGGCCATCATTTTAATGTGCCGTTCTATGAGTGCTTCATAGCCATCCCTTACCTCCTGCGCATGATTCGCCACGATCACAGCATCTCCCCCTTTGAGATTTTGAAATCCAAGCTGCAGGCTTTTGGACTGCTGCTGTATACATCCGATGATCTCGGTATAGCCGTCATCGAGACTTGTGATACGGTACGCTTTGGCTTCAAGTACAAAATGGCGGATACTCACAGCGATCCAGTCAAGCTGTGTGATCACCCTGTAGATAGATTCCCTGTCGATCGGGGTAATGAAGGCATTGAGAAGCTCATTCATATTCTTCTCTTTGATACTTTGTGCCTGGCTCTCGTTGTCAAGTATCTCTTTACAGCTTGCCTCTTTTTCTTCGATAAAACAAAGATAGAGTGCATTGATGATACTTTCTACTGCCAAAGAATGCTCTATGAGTGCCGAGATGAAATCCACCTCTTTGGGCAGAATGAATTTTTTAATGAATGAGGTCATGATACAACTCCGAGTATTTGAATGATAATATAGGAATAAAGCGCACCGAACATCATGGAAACAGGAACATTCACGAACCATCCCAGGACGATCTGGCCCGCTCTTCCCCACGCCACATGCGAAGGTTTCTCGGCCGCACCGTTCCCAAGCAGTGTAGCCGTTACGACCTGTGTGGTAGAGGTAGGCGCACCGATACTGGTGGCCAGTGTATTGACCAGTGCCGCACCCAGCTGATCGGCGACCGAATGGATCAGCCGTATGCGGTAAAGCTCAAAGCCCAGTGTTTTGATAATACTCCATCCTCCGAACATCGTGCCCAGTGTAATGGCGCTGGTACAGAGAATGATCACCCAGAGCGGGATAAAGAAGTGCTGCGTATCCCCTGATGCCAAAAGCATCATTCCTATGATGGCCATGCCTTTCTGTGCATCATTGGCTCCGTGGGAAAAGCCAAGCCATGCTACAGAAAAATATTGCGACACAACAAAAAGCGGACGGATCTTCATCGTAAACCGTTTAAAAATAAAAAAGATCAGTTTCATAATGAGAAACCCGATGATAAAACCAAGAAAAGGAGAGGCAAAGAGTCCGACGACCACTTTCATCATCCCTTCCAGATGCCCCTGATGCAAAGCTTCCATACCCCAGTTGATCTTTTCGCTCCCGACCACAAAAAGCCCGGCACCCACGAGACCGCCTGCCAGAGAATTGGAGGATGAGGAGGGAAGGCCGAATCTCCAGGTGATCAGGTTGTAGGTAATGGCCGCGAACAATGCGGCAATGACCAAGGCCTGGGCATGCATCATGGATGCCCCGTTGATCTCGACAAAGGTGCCGATCGTATCGGCAACGGCAAGGCCTACCGTCAAAGGGCCAAGGAAAGTAAAAAGTGCAACGATGGCAATCGCAACGGAACTTTTCATCGCCCGTGATGCAATAGCCGTGGCAACCATATCCGCAGCATCATGAAAACCGTTCGTGAAATCAAAGGCAAAAACAGAAACAATGGTCAAAAGCAGCAATATGGTCGTAAGTTCCATACAGGGATTATACTATGATTCCCTAAACCCCGCCCCTCAAGCAATCACAAATGGGGTTCAGCTGCTTTTTTCTCTGATGATTCTTCTGTCTGCGTCACATACCTCTTACGGATATCGAACTGAAAACTTGTTAGATAACTGACCAGTACTACGGTGATACCTGTTGCTACCAGGATATTGTAGTCGAAGGTGAGTTCAAGGGCCAGGACAACGGCGGTCAGAGGCAGCTTCATCACTACTCCCATGAAGACCGCCGCACCGACCGCGGCAAAAAAGAAAGGTTCAAAGGGGAAGTGGGAAAAAAAGGTCAGGATCTCCCCGTAGCCGTACCCTACCAGCGCACCGATGCTCATCATCGGAAGGAAGAGCCCGCCTACCGCATTGGCGTAGAGAGAGACAGACGTACCTATGATGCGCAAAAGGATGATCAGAAAAATGAAGTAGACGGAGATAGGCTCTGTATTGTTGATCAGGTGCATGACGATCTCTTTCCCCGTGAATGCCGCATGCGGTTCGATCATCAGGATCGTACCGATCACTGCCCCGCCGATGAGGGAAAAGACCACATTCCGCATCGTACGGAATTTTTTGAACACTTCAAGATCTATGATATGCAGCAGCCGCTTTTTCATGAAAAGGTAAAGATAGACAAATATCGTAATGAAAGGGATGAAAAGCAAAATAGGCACCAGATAGTTCAGATCGAATTCTTTTCCCAGGGAACTGTGAAAAGAGATAGAATCAAGAAATTTCACCGCGATCGAAAAAGCGACCACAGAAGAGAGAATGACATACCCTATATACTGTTTAATGAACTGATAGGCAATATTTTCGATGGAGAAGACAATACCCGTCAGAGGGGAGACAAAGATCGCTGCAATACCGCTGCTCGCTCCCACACTGATCATCATTTTCACAAGCATGGAAGGAAGCCCAAAGAAACGGTGTATCTGGTACGCCACCATTGCCCCCATACTTGCTGAGGGCCCTTCCGTTCCCACTGCATAGCCGCTTGCAATAGAGAGCGTGGAAGCGATGACCTTCATGACCAGTGTCTTGACATTGATGATCAGCTTGTTCTGACTGACCGATTCGGCGATTTCCGTCAAACCGTATTCCCGCACATAGTTGTCTTTTGAGATCAGATAATTGACCACAAAAATAGCGACAGTCGGTACAAGATAGAGATACCATACCGGCAGTACAGGGATCGTTTCAAAAGGATCTCCCATAAAAAACAGACGTCTCGTAAATGAAATAAGAAGTTCATAAAAGGTGATGAAAAATCCGCTGATAACCCCTGTCAACAATGTCGCGATTATCAGTTTGGCGATCATCTTTCCCGCTGCCTTTTATTTGAGATTATAAATTATATAACTTTTTCTATAAATATCACGGCAATACTGCTTCGGCAACATAAACTTCCGAAAGATCGAGCTTTACAGAAGTCCCCGCTCCCTTTCTTGAAGAGATGGCAATCTCTATCCCTTCTGTATCACAGTAGGCTTTCACCAGTGCCAGCCCTATGCCTTTGCCTTCTTTACTGCTGTCGCTTTGGTAGTAGCGTTCATACACCTTTAAAAGTTCTGCATCATCCATACCGACACCCTTGTCTTCTATGAAGAGGCAATGCCTTTCAAGTCTCAGCGTTATGGCTGCACTTTTGGATGAATACTTCATTGCATTCATCAAAAGGTTGTCCAGCATTTTTTCAAAACCTATTTTGTCAACATCTATTGTCAGGGAGTTGACATCTACGCTGAAATGATTCCGTCCAAAAGATTCAAAAGCTTCTACCCTCTCTGCTATCAGAGCCTGGAGATCCACATGTTCTTTTTCGATCGGGTGGATCTCTTTTCTAATACTGTAAACCAGCTCTTCATAAAGGCGCTCCAGTCTGTCGGATGATGTTTCGATGCGCTCAAGCCTTTTAAGGGAGCGTTCATCTTCCTCTATGCCTTTTTTCAACATTGCCGCATTAGCCTTGATCGTCGCAAGAGGTATATTCAGTTCATGTACAATGTCTGAGACCAGTTGGGAGAGACTGGCATCGAGCTCTGCCTTGGGAGCAAGGAGATGCGCAGAGATAATGTATCCCCATCCGGCAGCAAGCAGCAGGACCAAAAAACCGGCAACAAGGAAATTGCTCTCGGTAAACCCTTCGTTCTTCAAAAACCAATATAGGAAACTCAACAGGATCGCCACACTGGAAAAATACCCCAGTGCCGCCAGCACTGTCTTCTTCCAGTGGGACGAGCGTTTCACAAGGCACTCCATCGGTAGCCGACACCGCGTACATTGAGAATGTTTTCGGGAAAATATTTTTTCAGCTGCGTCACATACACACGCAAAGAACCGTCACTGGCCTGCTGGCCGGCTGCCCAGAGTCTGCTCTTGATCTCTTCGCTGCTGACCACTTCTCCTTTGGCCTGTACAAGCAGCAGCAGCAGATCTACTGCCTTGTTCGTCACATCAAGCGGTGTATCCTCCAGATAAATCGTTTTTGCAACAGTATCGAGGCTGTATCTTCCAAGTTCCATCCGATCCTGTCGGATCTGGCGGCGGAGTACAGCCTGTATGCGAAGCCCAAGCTCATCAAGGTCGATCGGCTTTTTCATATAGTCATCTGCACCTTTTTCAAAACCTTCTGCAAGGGATACTTTGTCTTCTCGGGAAGTCAGAAATATCGCCGGTGTCGTATCACCGCTGTGCCGTAATTTTTCCAAAAGATCAAACCCGCTCTCATAGGGGAGATTCACATCGAAAAGATAAAGATCGAAAATAGTGCTGTAACTCATTTCCAGTGCCGAATAGGGATCCATCGCCGTTTCTACAGTATACCCCTCCTCTTCCAGAAAATCTTCCAGTGTCTCATTAAAAAGCGGGTCATCTTCGAGTACGAGTATGCGTGCCAATATTTTGCCTTATGCTGTATTGCAGTGATTATACCAAATGATGCAATAGGATTGCCAAAATTAGCGATAGTGCTTGTGCTGTGGGTGTTTGCAAAGAATTTGAGCTTAACCCAAAGGTTAATCGATGATTATTTGTAAATGCCCACAGTGCAATGACTTTTGCTGGTTTGGTGATTTCTATTGCATATTTTGGGATTATACCCCAACTCATGTTATAATTCCTGCAAAAAGATGCAGAGGCAACAGCCATGGAAAAACATATTTCCTTTTTCAGACATACGGAGGGGAAGATCCTTATAGCCGGGCTGGCCCTGCTTTCGCTTCTTCTTCTGCTCCTTCTCCTCAGTGCTGTTTTTATTCCCGGCTCTCTGCAGACACTTCTGGGTATGACTGCGACGAATATCATTTTTGGAAGAATGGCCGGCCTCTCTATCGGGATTGCTGATCAGATGGATACACGCTTTCTTATCTCCTTCACTTCGCTCATCGAAATGATCATGGTACTGCTGTTCTATCCTCTTTTCGTACAAAGCTGGGATCGGCTTGAGATCATTACCTATAAACCCCTGCATCGTTTTTTTGAACGTGCCGGGGAAACGGCAGAGAAATATCAATCCACGATAAAAAAATACGGTATTCCAGGTCTTATCTTCTTTGTACTTACACCCCTTGCCATGACAGGACCCGTCGTAGGATCATTCCTAGGATACATCCTGGGTTTCAGCCATCGCAAGACCCTGGGTACGATCCTTATCGCAACGATCATTGCCGTGTCATTATGGACTTACCTCATCGGACATTTTGAAACACTTCTCATCACCTACAGTTCACTGTTGAATATCGGCCTGCTGGCCGCTGCTGTCTTGATGGGGATCTGGTATATAGTAAAAGAATATCTGATAAAAGAAAAATGAGGGGGTGGATTTCGACGCTAAAAACGTGAAGCAGTTCACGTTTGCTTAACGGGGTCCCCAGCCTGCGCGGCTACATTCGCTCCGCTCATTCCGACCGCTTCGGTTTCGACCCTACAAACGTGAAGCAGTTCACGTTTGCTTAACGGGTCTCACATAAACATTCCGCCGTTTACTTTTAGGGTTTCTCCGGTAATGTATGAGGCATGGTCTGAAAGCAGGAAAGCAACCGCTTCAGCCACTTCTTTGGGTTCACCGAATCTTCCCATAGGGATCTTCGCCGTGAAAGCATCTTTTACCTCCTCTTTAAGTACATCAGTCATTTCTGTCGCAATGAACCCGGGGGTAATCGTGTTGTAGCGGATGTTTCTCGGTGCTGCTTCAATGGCAAAACTTTTGGTCATGGCAATGGTCCCGCCTTTGCTCGCCGCATAGTTGGTCTGCCCCGCATTGCCTGTTTCACCTACGATGGAGGCAATGTTCACCACTGAACCGAAACGTTTTTTTCCCATGACCTTGACCGCTTCGCGACACCCGATGAACGTTGATTTGAGATTGGCTTCGATAACCGACATAAAATCATCCGTCTTCATACGCATCGCCAGTTTGTCATTGGTAATACCCGCATTATTGACCAGATAGGAAAGTTCGCCATCCGTCTCCACGATGCTTTTGACCGCCGCAACGAACGCTGCCTCATCACTCACATCGAAACCGAGGGTCTCCGCTTTGCCGCCTTTTGCCTCTATCTCCGCTTTGACCGCAGCCGCTTCAGCTTCTCCGCTTCTATAATTCACCCATACTTTCAGTCCCATTTCTGCCAGTGTTCTGGCGATCTGTGCACCGATCCCTCTGCTTGCACCTGTGACCAGTACATTGTTTCCCGTAAATTTCATTCTGTTCATTCTCCTTATATATTATGAGCACTCAAAAAGTTTATTCTTGATATCTTCGAAGATTTTATAATCTTCTTCGCTGATCTCATCTGAATAGATAATATGGTTTATCTGCTCAAGCAAATGAAATTTGGAAAGTTTGTCATCACACAATGCCTGGTTGATGATTGCAATATGTTCATCGAGATCATACTCTTTATGCATAATATCCCTCAGAAATGCCTTTGCCTCTTCTTCATCGCAATTGAAATCCTGTCCCATGATCTCACAAAAGAGCGGTGCTTCTTTCTCCACATCCCTTTTGTCGACTTTAATGATATGTGCCAGCAGCGTTCCCACCGACTCTTTGATCTTCTTTTCCATGATAATCTCTCCTTCTTTCAAGCGTACTTTATTATTGTACCAAAATATAGAAGCACTATGCAATCAGCGGTTCATCCATCTCTTCGGGGATCTTCAGCCCCATGATCTTCAGTACTGTCGGTGCAATATGGTTCAATCCGCCGTCTCTCACTTCATCCACACCCGGAGCAAGTACGAAACACCATACTTCTCCCACGGTATGGTTCGTCAGCACATGCCCCTGGAGGTCACACATCTCTTCACAGTTGCCATGATCACTCGTCAGTACAATGGCATAACCATCCTCCCTGGCTTTTGCAATGATCTGTCCAAGCTCACGGTCTACCGCTTCTACCGCTTCTCTCGCCGCATCGTAATTCCCCGTATGCCCTACCATGTCTCCGTTGGCAAAATTCACCACAATGAACGCGTACGCTTCATCCATGGCGGTACGTACTGCTTCACCTACCTGCGGTGCCGACATTTCCGGTTTCATATCATACGTCTTGACATTCGGACTTGGTATCAGCACACGGCTTTCCCCGATCATCGGCTCTTCGATGCCGCCGTTCAGGAAGAAGGTGACATGCGCATACTTTTCTGTCTCTGCCGTATGCAGTTGTCTTAAGCCGGCACGGGAAATCACTTCTGCCAACGTATTTTTCGGTGCTTCTTTGGGAAAAAGTACCGGATAAGCGAAACTTGCATCATACTGCGTCATCGTCGCGATATGCAGTGGGATCCGCTTCCGTTCAAAGGCATCAAAGCCCTCCGCGCCCAGTGCTGTCGTAATTTCCCGTACCCTGTCGGAACGGAAGTTGGTCATGATCACCGCATCTCCCGCCTGCATCCCCTCATAGCCGTTAAATGCTACAGGCTCGATAAACTCGTCCGTCTCCTTCTTCGCATAACTCGCCTCGATATAGGCTTCGGGAGAAAGGGATGTTTTCGGTGTTGCTTCGGCAATGGCACGGTATCCTTTTTCCACGCGTTCCCAGCGGTTGTCTCGATCCATCGTATAAAAACGGCCGCCCAGTGTTGCAATGGAAATATCTTGATCACACAGTGCTTCGATCTGTGCCAGGTAGGTTTTCGCCGAAGTCGGGCTGACATCCCTTCCATCGGTGATCAAATGCAAAAAGACCCTCTTCCCTCTCTTTTTGGCCAGTTTTGCAAGCCCGACCGTGTGTTCAATATGCGAATGTACCCCGCCGTCACTCATCAATCCGATCAGATGCACACGGTCACTCTGCTCCAAAACCGTTTTAAGAACATCATTTTCTTCTATACTGCCATCTTCCAATGCCAGAGATATTTTGACAAGATCCTGATACAATACACGTCCGGACCCTATGGTCATATGCCCCACTTCGGAATTTCCCATTTGCCCTTCAGGCAGGCCGACGCTCAATCCGTGCGTTGAGATAAGGGCATGAGGTGCAGTTTTGAAAAGTGTGTCATACGTAGGCTTTTTTGCTGCCTCGAATGCGTTACAGCCGCTATGGGGTTTATAACCGATACCATCGGTGATGATCAACACTGTTTTTTGAATATCCATAAAATTCTGTCTCTGCTTCTTTTTTATGAAATCATAGTAAAATAAGCTTGTTTAAACCTAAAGCGTTATACTAATCCCATAAATGAAAGTCGCCTATGCTATATGAATTGAACACCCTGCTCCATATGCACCTTTTCGGATATATCTCCGTACGTGCAGGTTTGGCCTTCCTGCTGGCATTTCTGCTTGTCCTGATACTCATGCCGAAATACCTTGTCTGGGCCAGGGCCAAAAATGCCAACCAACCCATCAGCAAATATGTTGAAGCCCATGCAAACAAAGGGCATACTCCCACTATGGGCGGTGCTGTTTTCCTTGCCGCAACCTTCATTGCTGCATTCATTGTGATAGACTTGGCAAATATTTATGTCTGGGGTGGGCTCATCACTCTTTTGGGCTTTGGTCTGGTAGGCTTCAAAGATGATATCGGCAAGATCCTCTCCGGAGACAATCTTGAAGGCTTGACACCAAAAGGGAAAATGGGCCTGCAGATCATTGTTGCACTTATCTCCACCGGACTGCTGCTTTATGTCGGGTTTCCAACAGAGCTTTATGTTCCGTTCCTCAAAACACCGCTTTTTGATATGGGCTGGTTCGCGATCCCCTTCTGGGTATTGATGTTCCTTGCAGTGACCAATGCTGTGAATCTCACGGATGGCCTGGACGGCCTGGCAACCGTACCATCCATCATCTCTCTTGTCTCTCTCGGACTCATTGTCTATGTGACAGGGCATGCCACATTCAGTCACTATCTGCTTGTACCCCATGTCAATGGCGTGGGGGAAGTCCTCGTCCTTGCCTCTGCCCTTGCGGGTGCCCTCATGGGGTTTCTCTGGTACAACTGCTATCCCGCCGAGATCTTCATGGGTGATACAGGAAGTCTCTCCATAGGCGGATTTTTGGCTTACCTCGCCATCTTGGGAAAAAGTGAAATTCTGCTCATCCTTATCGGCTTTGTCTTCGTTATGGAAACAGTTTCCGTCATTTTGCAGGTCGGCAGTTACAAACTGCGCAAAAAACGGATCTTCCTCATGGCTCCTCTGCATCACCATTTCGAACTCAAAGAGTGGGCAGAGAACAAGATCATCATCCGTTTCTGGATGATCGCCTTTATCACGAACGTACTTGCGCTGATCAGTTTCAAATTCAGATAGTCCACCCTACGGAGAACAACATGATAAAAAAACCAACACTCTTCGGTTACGGATTAACAACCAAAGCGATCGCCAAAAAACTTGGTGGAGGCTGTACCTTCTACGATGACAACACCAAAGAGCCCTATACCGATGAAGAGGGCAACAAGATCCTCCCCTCGGCGCTCTTCGCCCCTGACAAAAGCGCACTGGAAGTCACCACGCCAAGCCTTAAACCGGATCATCCTCTCATCCAAAAAGCAAAACACCTCTTAAGTGAATACGACTATATTTTAGGGAGCAGGGAGCAGGGAGCAGGGAGTCTTTTCTTCTCTCATATACAAGCATTACAAAGCCATGCGGACCATCACTCCTCACTTGAAAAGCAGATGCCTTTCACTATTTGGATATCCGGCACCAACGGCAAGACCACCACCACGCAGATGCTTACCCACCTCCTTGCACACAGAGGAGCCCTCAGCGGCGGCAATATCGGCATACCTCTTGCCGATCTTGATCCTACTGCGCCTATCTGGGTGCTGGAAACCAGTTCCTACACCCTGCACTATACCCAAACTGCATCACCCAATATCTACCTGCTGCTCCCCATTACCCCGGACCACCTGGACTGGCACGGTTCGGAAGCAGTCTATACCGAGGACAAACTTCGTCCTCTGCTGACGATGAAGGAAGGTGAACTGGCATTGGTACCCAAAGGCCTGAACCTGCCCAGGACCGATGCCTTTGTCGTAGAGTACGACTCAACTGCTTTTCTGGCAGACTATTTCAATATCAATCCACAACATATACACTTCAAAGCAGCCTTTCTTGAAGATGCCATGCTGGCACTGTCAGTGACCCGAGTTCTTTTCGATGAAGTGGATTATGCCCGTATCAATACTTTCAAAATGGATCTCAACCGCCAACAGGAGTTCCATGATGCTAAAGGCAGACTCTGGGTCAATGATTCCAAAGCTACCAATGTGGATGCAGCCATCCAAGCCATCAAAGCATACAGTGAACACCACATTCATCTCATTGCCGGAGGGGATGACAAAGGGGTGGACCTGCATCCGTTCTTTGATGCCATGGAAGGTGTTTCACTTACATTATATAGCATTGGTGCGAACAGCGAACGTCTCCTCTCCCTCGCCAAGGAACACAACATTGATGCCGTTGGAGCAGATACACTTGAGCATGCCGTCACACACATAGACAAGAACATGCATGAAAACGATGTTGGCCTCCTCTCTCCCGCCGCAGCCAGCTTTGACCAGTTCAAGAACTATGCACAAAGAGGAGAGATTTTTATAAAATTAGTTCAAAAGTTAAGTAAAGATTAAAATTAAACCGTTATAATTTCAGCCACTTAACAAAACATCAGTGGCTCCGTAGCTCAGTTGGTAGAGCAATGGATTGAAAATCCATGTGTCGGCGGTTCGATTCCGTCCGGCGCCACCACTCACAAATTCCTTTTATTTCATAATCAGATAGTATAATTCTCTTTTTCTAAACTAATCGGTTTAAAAATCATTTACTTTTCTTAAAAAACAGCTCTATTTCTTAAATTTTTTGACTCAAAATAGTTTTAAGTTATTTTTAAAACATCAAAACCCCTCGTGTATATGGGCTTTATAACGATTTCTTACTGCTATTAACTTTTTATTAATAAACTTGACATTTATAAATATAATACGCTATAATACGTTTTGTATTCAAAAAATCAAGGAGATTACAATGAAAAAAGCATTATTACTTTCAGTAGTGGCTTCAGTAGCAGTTATGGCGGGTGGGGACATTGCTCCAGTACCAGCGCCAGTAGTAGAAACTTCCAATTGGGAGTGGAGTGGAACAGCAAAAGTATATTACCAGACAATGGATCATGAGAACTATGCACTTGGTAACGGACCGGTTGTTGGAAACAGCAATGATTTCTTTGACAGAAAATCTTCTGCAGCAGATGCAGGTCTTCAATTAAGAGTAAACAACAAAGATGTGATTGCAGGTATTGGTTTCGGTGCTGAAATGACTGGTCTTTCTACACTAAACCTTGTCAATGCGGGTGTAGTGACTGCAAGTATGCAAAGTGCTGCAGACGGTTCTGTACATGGAAATCCTGGTGATGCTGACAATATGCTTAGCAGTGCTTGGATCAGCCAGGCATACTTGACATATGGTTTCGGTAATACCTCATTCAAACTTGGTCGTCAAGAGCTTCCAAAGTCTCTTTCTCCATTTGCATTCTCTGAAGGCTGGAACATCTTCAAAAACACATTTGAAGCATTGCTTGTTGTAAACACAGACCTTCCAGACACAACATTGGTCGGTGCCTATGTAAACAGAGCGAACGGTTCTCTCTCTTATGCAGGTTCTATCGTAGCAATTACTGCCGGTACAGCTGCCAACCATGGTGCTGGTGACCTCGCTGACTGGAGAAATGTAGGTGACAACGGTACTTATATGCTGACTGCACAGAACAAATCTATCGAAGGTTTGACTCTGACAGGTACATTCTACTATGCACCATCATTTGCTAAAAATGGTGTGATCAGTACAAACAACTCATATCTTTCAGGTTTGGGTGGTGTTGCAATCAATAATAGTGATTCTGATGCTATGGTACTTTGGGGTGACTTGGCATACAGCACAGCTGACTTCCCTGTAAACTTTGGTGCACAAGGTGGGTTCATTAGTGCTGATACAGATGCTGCGACTCTTGGTCTTGCATCTGAACTTGATGACACAACTGCGTATGGTATTAAAATAGGCGGACATTTCGGTGCCTTTGCTCTATCTGCTGCATACACAGGTGTTGACATTGATGATAGAGTACATGCTTTGACAGTAACCAACTTCGGAACTGCTGTTAAATCTCCACTCTATACTCAGCAAGTTCTTAACCAGATCTTTATCGATGGTCACTTCGGTGATTCTGATACATGGCAGATCAAAGGTGTTTACAAAGGTCTCGGTGGCAAATTTGTCGCTCAGTATGCACAGTCTGATGTAGATGCTAGTACTGATGACTATAGCGAATTCGACTTCATTTATGGAACCAAGTTTAATACTCAATATGGTGACATTGGTGTAAAAGCTATGTGGATCAACCAGTCTTTCTTCGCTGATGTAGCTGGAAATGACAGTAAAGACGATACAAACAATGTTCTTCGTCTGATCGCTTCTTACGACTTCTAAGAATCACTTCTTAATGTTGTAACTTGCAGAATCTGGTTTAAACTAGATTCTGCCTTCTTTTTTTTATTTTCTTCTCTTTTATTCATACTTACTCCAATTTTTAACCATACTCATTATATAGTATTTCCAGTCCTATAGCAGAATAATGTAATATGCTATAATGTCAAAAAATTTAAAGATATTTCCAATGACAAAAAAACTACACCTCGTCAGCCTCGGCTGCACCAAGAACCTTGTCGACTCCGAAGTCATGCTCGGCAGACTCAAAGAGTATGAGATCACCGATGACAACACTGAAGCCGATGTTATCATCGTCAACACCTGCGGGTTCATCGATGCGGCGAAAGAAGAGAGTATCAACACGGTGCTTTCCCTGCACGAAGAGCGCAAAAAAGACTCCATTCTTGTGATGAGCGGATGCCTCTCGGAACGCTACAAAGAGGAACTGCAGCAGGATATGCCTGAGATCGATATCTTTACCGGCGTGGGTGATTACGAAAAGATAGACGCACTCATTGCATCCAAGCAGAGCACCTTCTCTCCCGAGGTCTATCTGGCAACCGAGACCTCCGGAAGGGTCATTACCGGTTCGAACTACCACGCTTACATCAAGATCGCCGAAGGGTGCAACCAGAGCTGCTCGTTCTGCGCCATTCCCAGCTTCAAAGGGAAACTCCATTCACGCTCCCTCTCCTCCATTGCAAAAGAGGTCAGAATGCTGGCCCAACAGGGCTACTATGACTTCTCATTCATTTCACAGGACTCATCGAGCTACGGACGCGACATGGGCCTCAAAGATGGGCTCATCGACCTCATCCGAACGGTCGAAGAGATCGGAGGTGTGAGAAGCGCGCGCATCCTCTACCTCTATCCCAGTACGACGACCTTCGAACTCATCGATGCCATTTCCGACTCGCAGATCTTCCAAACCTATTACGATATGCCCATCCAGCACATCGATGATGCCATACTCAAGACCATGAAACGCGGTTTTGGAGAAAAAAAGACCATCGAACTGCTCGAATATATGAAAAGCAGGCCGGATGCTTTCCTGCGTACCTCCGTCATTGCCGGGCACCCGGGAGAAAGCCAGGAGAGTTTCGAGAAACTCTGCAACTTCATGGAAGATTTCGGCTTTGACCGATTTAACACCTTCCACTACTCCAACGAAGAGACTACCTCCGCCTACACTATGGAGCAGATCCCGCAGGATGCCATCGACGAAAGGGCCGAGATCCTTGGAGAGATCGCAGAAAGATCTACCCTCCATTCCCTTGAAAAGATGGTGGGGAAAACGGTAGAACTTGTCATAGACGGCGAAAGCGACGAACACGAATACCTTCTCTCAGCCAGACCCCTTCAGTGGGCCGTGGACATAGACGGGGAGATCCTCATCAACGACACTTCAGATCTGCCCGTGGAATATGGAAAGGTGTATAAGGCAAAGATAACGGAACGGGTAGGGGCACAGCTTCTTGCCACACTTATCAAGCCACTCTAATACCATGCTCCCCATTGATACCTCTGACCTGCAAAATAAAAAAAACCTCTTGGCATTTTCAGGCGGAGTGGACTCATCCGCTCTCTTCTTTTTGCTCCTTGAACATCATATTCCTTTTGATATTGCCATTGTAGACTATGGAACAAGAGCGCAAAGTAAAAAAGAGATGGCTCATGCCCAAGCACTGGCTCAAAAGTATGGACTAAAATGCTATACGACCAAAGCACCCGAATTCCAATCACACTTTGAGGCCAACGCCCGTACGTTTCGTTATAGCTTTTTTGAATCACTCATGAAAGAACACAACTACAACAATCTTCTGACCGCTCATCAGCTCAATGACCAGCTGGAGTGGATGCTGATGCGACTTAGCAAAGGTGCAGGGATCTGCGAGCTTATTGGACTTGAACCCGTCAGCAAAAGAGAGGGATATACCCTTGTCAGGCCCCTGCTCTCCTACAGCAAAGAGGAGCTTCTTGGATATCTAAAGCATCATCATTATCCCTATTTTGTAGATGAAAGCAATACAGACGAACAGTATGAACGCAACCACTTTAGAAAATATTTCTCTGATCCATTCATTGCGCAATACAAAGAGGGGATCAAACGCAGTTTTGAGTACCTCAGAAAAGACAAAGAAGCACTCGAAAAAACGTTTGAAACCGTTTATGCCGAAAAAGAGCTGCGCATCATCAAACTTCATTCTCCTACTGCTAAGGCCAAGGCAACCGATTTGACGCTCAAAATGCTTGGCTATCTGCTCTCTTCATCCCAGCGCCAAGAAATAGAAAAAGAGGAAAGTCTTGTGATTGGAGGGAAGTGGGCAGTTGAACTGCAAAACGGACTGCTTTATGTCGCACCCTATTCGACCGTTGATATGCCTAAAAAATTCAAAGAGCAATGCCGTATATTAAAAATACCACACAAGATCAGAGCCTATTGTTTTGCAGAGAAGATCGAGATACAGAATCTCCCGTAGGGTGGTGCTTTTAAGCCCACCAATGAACCAAGTTCACCTATAAAAGATATATCCTTTGAATATTACATTCCCTATAAGGTGGGCATAAATGTACCACCCTGCCTACTTGCCTGCCAGCGGATGCGCTTTCATATACTCCTGCATTTTTTTGACAGAACCCAGTTTGGTATAGACCTGGGTGGTCGCCATCGTTTCATGGCCAAGCAGTTCGCTGACATCGGCGATGCGTGCGCCGTGGTTGAGCAGATGGGTGGCGAAGGAGTGGCGCAGCTGATGGGGGGTGACTTTCAGGCCCTCTTTTTTGAACAGTTTGGTCAGCCTATAGCGCAGTTGCGCACTGTTCATCGGAGCATTTCCTTTTTCAAAAAGATACTTTTTGGGCATATTTTGCTCCCGGTACACACCGATCATCTTCTGTAGCGATGCCAGCAGAGGAAGTTCTCTCACTTTGCTTCCCTTGCCATGTATCTGTATCCACTCCCCATTAATATCGGAAAGTTTCAGTCCGCTCAGTTCGGAGATCCGCAGTCCCAGACCGTAAAGCATCGTGATGAGCAGTTTCTCCTCCAAGTTCGCTTTTCCTAATACCTCATCTATATACCGCTCTTCGATCGGCTTGGGGAGGCTCTGGGGTACCTTTATGGACTCGTCTGCGACCAGCTTGACACCGATCTGGCATTGATCTTCAAGATATGTGACAAAAGACCGTACGGCAGAGAGTTTTTTGACGATAGTCTTCTTGCTGTTCTCGACGATGGCAAAACGAAAGGGGGTGATATCGAGTATCTGCATTCCCTCTTCAAGATAAAAATGACTCACTTCTGACATTTGCCGCAACGCGATCTCGTAAGTCTCCACCGTCTTTTCGGAATATCCCCGCACATCAAGCATATAGTTCAAGAAATCTTCAATGTAGGTTTCAAGGCTTGTATTGCGTTGTTGCATTGTTTCTCCCGACTTTCACCATTGGCTGTGATCTTATCTTTTGGCGGGCATAATATGCCCACCCTACGGCTATGGTATCGTGTATTCCAGCATTTTTTCTTTCAAAAATGCTTTTGCCTCTTCCAATGCCATTCCTTCAAGCGAAAGACTTTGCAGGTAGAAATCGATCTTTGTGAACGGCTTGGGTATGACGAACCTGTCCCAGCTTTTAAGTTCCCAATATGACTTTGCCTGATAGTTCATAATGAAAACAGGAAGATGACTTTTCAGCGCGATACCTACAGCACCGTCACTCATGGAGTGCCGCGGCCCGCGGGGACCGTCTGGAGTAATGAGTACTTCTTCTCCTGACTTGATACTTTTAAATGCCTGCATCAGAACCTGCCTGGCACCTTTTTTACTGGAACCCCGCAAGGGACGGATACCCAACAGCTGAAGCGTTCCTGCGATCAGAGAACCGTCGAAATGCGAGGAGATGATGGCAGAAGCAGGCTGTGCTGGGTGTATTTTTCTGTATGCCTGAGGGCTCATCAGCAATTCAGCATGCCAGCAGACGCAGACATGCTGTGCATCACTTACCTCAGAGATGAAATGGAATTTTTTTTTGCTTGTCCACCAGAGAAGCCGCATCAGAAGATACACAAGGGGAGGGACAACGACCGATGCTGCACTTCTGAGCCTGTTTTTCATGGCGGCTACACCAATACACCGTCAAGTGCGCCACGTGAAGTTTTCGTGATCTTGATATCACTGATCTTTCCCAGCAGCTCTTCGCTGCCTTCCACAAAGACCAGTTTCCCGTCATCACTGCGTCCGGAAACCCTGCCGCCGGGTTTAAGCTCGTCGAAGTAGACCGTATGTACTTTCCCAAGCTGTGCATCCATCACTTCATCAAGGATCTCCGTATGTCGTTTCTGAAGCCTTGTCAAACGTTCTCCGGCAATGTTGTTGTCTATCTGTGCTTCAAAATCTGCCGCTTCCGTATGAGGTCTGGGAGAGTATTTAAACGAGAAGAGCTGTTCAAAGCGTACCCGTTCAAGAACATCCATCGTATCCTCAAAATCCTCTTCACTCTCCCCCGGAAATCCCACAATGATATCTGTTGAAATGGTTGCTTCGGGACAGAGCCTTCGTATCTTCTCACAGCGATCCAGGAAATTCTCTTTGGTATATCCGCGTTTCATCGCTTTGAGAAGAGAGGTCGATCCACTCTGCAGCGGTACATGGATCTGCTTGCATATCTTCGGATTGGAAGCGAATTCTTCAAGGAAAGCATCATCCATATGCAAAGGATGGGGAGAGGTGAAGCGGATGCGTTCAAGCCCTTCTATCTTCGAGATCTTCCGAAGTAGACCCGTAAAGTCTATCTTCTCTTCCACGGCCCCGAAGCGCCTGCCGTAATTGTTGACATTCTGCCCAAGCAGCATGATCTCTTTCGCACCGGTGCCTACTGCTTTGGTGATCTCCTGCACCAAAAGGTCGCTGGGAATAGAGATCTCGTCTCCGCGTGTCGCCGGTACGATGCAGAAAGTGCAGGATTTGTCGCACCCGATGGAAATGTTCACCATCGCTTTGAAAGGATTGGTACGATACTCCCCGAAAGCATAAGTGCTTTCATCATAATCCGTATCGATCTCGACAGCATGCTTTTTATCCACGACCTGCGTGATCTTGGAAACATTTCTCGCCCCGATAACAAAGTCGACCGAAGGGGCCCTTTTGATAATATCTTTGCCAAGATGGCTCGCCGTACATCCCGCGACACCGATCTTCGCTCCGGGTTTTTTATGTTTGTTGAATACACCGATCTCCGAAAAGAGTTTGGCGACAGGTTTTTCCCTGACTGAACAGGTGTTGATAATAATAAGGTCTGCTTCGTCAAGATTCTGTGTGAGTTCGTAAGGTTCTTTGCGGTTGAGTTCCGCGATCATGTGTTCGCTGTCCCGGACGTTCATTGCACATCCGAGCGTTTCTATAAATAGTTTTTTCATGGAATTATTACAGGAAGGAAAAGTGTTTCCTTACGCTATGATATGGACTTCGTAGATAAATTCGTTATCATCGAGACCATATTTTACCTCGCGCATATAGACAGAATACCCTTTCTCTTCGAAATATTCGATGAGCTCCTTGAGTTCTTTGTGGGAATTGTCCTTGTCAAAATAAAATATTGATCTGCTTGCTAGTTCCTCTTCCAGTTTCTTCAATTCAATGGTTTTAGGTTTTGCTTTCAGTGTCGTTCTAGCAAGTTTCAGTTTCATTCTTTATACCCTTTATAGTCATTCTTATAAGATTCATAACATCAATTTGATTTATTATACTTTATTTTCGGTAAAGGTTAGATGAGATATAATACAACTCTTCAAAAACACTGCTCTCCCAGACGTTCTTAACATTGTTATGTTACCTCTAGTAGCGGTAAAATTGAAACATTATTCAAGGAAAACTTTATGGAAAAAATACTGGACATCATAGAAGCGATCGCACATGAAAAGAATATTTCTAGAGAACATGCCATCGAAGCCTTTAAAGAGGCTCTTATCAATACAGCTAAAAAACTGACAAGCTTTACAAGTCATTTTGAAGTGACTATAGACAACGATACGAAAACCTATTCTGTACACAAAGTGATTACTGTGGTAGCGGATGACGATGAACAACTTTATGTTGAAGTCGGGAAAGAGGACCATAAAGAGAAAATACTTTCCGATGCTTTTATGCCTCTTTCCGAAGCCAAAGAGTTCGATGAATCACTTGAGATCGGGGACAAACTGACAGAAGAGTTCATTCTGGAGGAGCACGGGCGTACAGCTTCTGCCAACCTTTTCAGGGAACTTGAATATCATATTCAAAGACGTATTGAGCAGGATCTTTTCGAAAAGTACAGAGAGAAAGTCGGTACAGTCATGCTGGGAACTGTCAACAGGATTGACAATGATGACAATACCCATGTCGAGATCGGTGAACTTAAAGGTATCCTGACCCTGAGAAACCGTATCAAAGGAGAAAAATTCAAACGGGGAGATACGATCAGAGCACTGCTTCGCTATGTCTCTGTCGATCCTCAGTATGGCCTTTTCCTCGAACTTACCAGAACTTCACCGAAATTCCTTGAAGCCCTGATGGCCAGTGAAGTACCTGAGATCGCTGATGGCGTCGTAGAGATCGTCAATGCGGCAAGGATCCCTGGAGAAAGAGCGAAGATCGCACTTAAGACGGATCAGATGAATGTAGACCCTATCGGTGCAGCAGTCGGTGTCAAAGGGGTACGGATCAATGCGGTCAGCGAAGAACTGAACGGAGAAAATATAGACTGTATCGAATACTCTCCGATTCCCGAGATCTTCATTACCCGTGCACTGAGTCCTGCGATCACACAGAGTATCAAAGTAGATCAGGAAGAAAAAAAGGCGGTTATCAATATTACCGGAGACCAGAAAGCAAAAGCCATCGGGAAAAGCGGCATCAACATCCGTCTGGCATCCATGCTGACAGGCTATACCATTGAACTGAATGAAGTAGAAGGGGTAACAGAGAGACAGGTGGACAGCAGTTCCAACAAGGAAGCTACAAAAACGACTGACACATCAGCTCTTGAAGATCTGTTTAAATAAGTAGTTTTTACTTGGTGCAGCAATAAAGGGAGGCGGAAAGCTCTCCTCCTGAGAGGATTCCTGTAAAAAAGGCGGAGCATTTACCCTACGCGAAGATCATCTCTGAAAAACTTTCCACGTCCAACGAAGCAGAGCCTACCAAAACACCATCCACACCCTCTATCGCAGTGATCTCTTTGATATTTGCAGGTTTGACAGAACCGCCGTAAAGCAATGGTCTGTCAAGCTTCTGTTTCAATGCCTGATGCGTAGAGGCGATCTCTTCTGTTTTGGCGGAACGTCCTGTTCCTATCGCCCAAATGGGTTCATAAGCCACAATGAGCTTTTCATAAGAGAGATCGATCCCCTCAAACTGGGCAAAAAGGTGGGCCATCACAGCTTCATTGCCCTCTTCACGTATTTCCAGTGCTTCACCGATACAGTAAATGATCTCAAATCCCTGTGCTTTGAAATAGGCGAACTTCTCGGCAATATGTTCCTGGCGTTCTCCAAAAATATCACGTCTTTCGCTGTGCCCTATCAAAATGGTCCTGATACCGAATTCTTCCAGCTGTTCCAAACCGATCTCTCCGGTATAGGCACCGTTACGTGCCATATAGGCATTCTGCGCCCCTACGGTGAAATCACCGTGATAACTGTCGAGCGCTGTTGCCGGAGGAAAAATCAATACACGGTCCGCACTCTTTTTTGCAGTCAGTTTTTGCTGCAAAACATTCAAATAGTTTTTTGTACTTTCCCGTGTATGATTCATTTTGAAATTGGCTGCAAAGATCATCCGTTCATCCTTTTTAATTTTCCAGTGCTTCCAGCCCTGGCAGTTTAACACCTTCGATAAGCTTCAAACTTGCTCCGCCCCCGGTACTGACAAAGGTCATTTCATCGACATCTCCGGCCCGCTGTGCCACATCGGCCGTATCGCCGCCGCCGACAATGGTCGTGGCATGTGTCTCTGCGATATGATGGGACATCATAATGCTTCCTTTGGAGAATTTATCCATTTCATAGACCCCCATCGGACCATTCCAGATGATCGTCTGTGCATCGTTCAGAACTTCCCTGAAGAGTCGTGAAGAGGCTGGACCGGTATCGAGCCCCATCCAGTCATGCGGGAT
>JALSTF010000038.1 GCA_026983895.1 Sulfurovum sp. | reverse complement strand
CTACCGCAAAGGTCCGGTAGTTGCTGGGCATGAACTGCCCCAGTCCTATAGCGCCGGCAAATGAACCCTTGACATTGCGCGGGTCTACCTTCTCCCTTCGTGTCATCAGAAGGAACTCTTTAAGCTCGGTACGGTAGAACTTCTGCCGCCTGTTCTTTTCAAAAGCAAGGGTGCTCAGGGTGTCCAATACCGGGTATTTTCCGGTGTTTTTCCCATAATGACTCTCTATACCGATGATAGAAACGATATATTCAGGCTGTACACCGTATTGTCTGTAAGCCCGTTTCAGGGTTTTTCGATATTTGTACATATAGTCTATGCCGTCCGAAACCTTGACATCTTTAAGAAAGATCGCTTCATAGCGGTCCCATGAGCCCTGTTTTTTTCGTACTTTGGGAGGGACCCATTTTTTGCGGTATTTGGGTACATACATAGCAAGGGCACGCTTCTGGAAAGCAATATGCCTGAAGAGGCCGTTAAGATATTCCCGCTTAAAATGATAATGCTTCACCATCCTCTCGATGAAGATGCGTACATCGCGTTTTTTCGTATAGTCCTTTCCCCACAGCGGGGAGAGAGAAACAGGAGTAAAAACAGTAAGGGAAGCAAACGTTTCATAGATCCTCCTGTAGTGTAATATATTTACATCATAACACCAAAGCATCAATCAAATGTAAACAGTATAAAGGCACTGAACTTCGGCAATCCTTTTTATAATGAACAGCGGTATTTTTAAAAAAATAATAAAGTCCTTAGAGGAATTTTGCTATAAATACGTTTAAATTATTCCTAAAGGAACACCATGTCATATGCCATAGAAAGTTTTGATCCGGAGATCTTCCAGGCTATAGAGAATGAGAGAGAACGACAGACAAACCACCTCGAAATGATCGCTTCGGAGAACTTCACCATCCCTGCCGTCATGGAAGCGATGGGATCGGTCTTCACCAACAAATATGCGGAAGGGTACCCGCACAAAAGATATTATGGCGGATGTGAATATGCCGATGTCGTCGAGCAATTGGCCATTGACAGAGCCTGCGAACTTTTTGACTGCAACTTCGCCAATGTCCAGCCCCACTCTGGTTCCCAGGCCAATGGTGCCGTGTATGCCGCACTGCTCAAACCGTATGACAAGATACTGGGTATGGACCTCAGCCACGGCGGACACCTGACACACGGGAGCAAACCGAGTTTCTCCGGAAAGAACTACCAGAGCTTTACCTACGGTGTCGAACTTGACGGACGCATCAACTACGACAGAGTGATGGACATTGCCAGAATCGTACAGCCCAAGATCATTGTATGCGGTGCCTCTGCCTATGCCAGAGAGATCGACTTCAAGAAATTCCGTGAGATCGCAGATGAAGTAGGGGCGCTCCTCTTTGCCGATATCGCACACATCGCAGGCCTGGTCTGTGCCGGTGAACACCCAAGCCCTTTCCCCTATGCGGATGTGGTCACTACGACGACGCACAAAACGCTTGCAGGTCCAAGAGGCGGCATGATCATGACCAACGATGAAGATATCGCCAAAAAGATCAATTCCGCGATCTTCCCCGGCCTTCAGGGCGGGCCTCTGGTCCATGTAGTCGCTGCCAAAGCAGTCGGTTTCAAACACAACCTCTCCCCCGAGTGGAAAGTCTACGCCAAACAGGTCAAATCCAACGCTTCCGTTCTGGCAAAGATACTCATGGAACGGGGATATGATGTTGTTTCCGGAGGTACGGACAACCACCTTGTACTCGTCTCTTTCCTCAACAAGGAGTTTTCGGGAAAAGATGCCGATGCAGCACTGGGAGCGGCAGGTATCACTGTCAACAAGAACACTGTGCCGGGAGAAACACGCTCACCCTTCGTGACTTCGGGTATCCGTATCGGTTCTCCGGCACTGACAAGCCGCGGTATGAAAGAGGCGGAGTTCGAGACCATCGCCAACAGGATCGCAGATGTCCTTGACAACATCAATGACAGTGCTTTGCAAGCGAAGATCAAAGAGGAAATGAAGGAACTTGCGTCCCATTTCGTCATGTATGACAAACCTATCTATTAGGGTATATCATTAAAGTCTTCGATCTAGAATTCACAACGGATCATTACTACATCAAGCGTCCGAGGGTTGTCGAACAGATCCGGTTCGACAACCGTACTTTCTATGCCAAATTCGAACGTATCAATGAACCGCCCACTCCTCTGCTTCTGACGCAACACCTCGCAAGACAGTACACGATCGCTGTTCCCCTGCTCGACAGCAAAGGATTGACGAACTATCTGGTTCTTGAATACCGCGGGGAAGAGCATCAGCGCTTTTACTATCTGGTCAAACAGCTTTTCAGAACATTGAAGATCGAAGCGTATCATATCTATCAGGGGAAACATGAAGAGACCGTGCAGGTTTTCATAGAGGTCAAACCGCTCACACCCTCAGAGGCCGATACCGCACTCCAAAAGATCTCCAATGCACTCAAAGAAAAACTTGAAAAAAAATGGAAGACCCTGCCTTCAGCTTCCCTGCCTGAAGACTACAATATCGTCACCCTGCCCTATCGAAAATTGATTACGACATAAGTTTTTCTGTACTGAGTGCTTCTGCTCTTTTTTTCATTTTTTTTAGTATTTCATGTATCTTTTGAGTAAGCTCTTTAAGTGCCATTTGATATGTGATAACTTTATCTTTGTCCTCTTCCCCAATTTTAAACTTTTTCTTTTTCACAAGTTTTCCAAATATGCTTTTTTTTGCTACTTTTTCTTTTTGTGTCAGAAGATCACATACTTTTTGACTTTCCTCATACCATTCTTCATTGAGCAAATACAAATTTCTGATTATATCTGGGTCATAAAGTCTTTTCAGAAACAGCTCTCTGGTTTCCAGCCAACTGCTTAGCATGCAGGTATGAATTTTATTGCATGTTTTTGTCTCCACAGAGATACCGCTGATGATAAAATCAATCAGTTTAATCCTGTTTCTATTGTACTGTTTCAGGACATTTAATTCATAAATAAAATCATTTTTGGTCATTACACATTCCTACTTCTTTAGATGTACCATCTTAGCCTGCAAGCACTGAAAAAGCCAAGAAAGTCATGTTACTGATTTGTTATCATACGAACGTATAATTCCATCTATTTCATAGCAAAAGGCTACAAAACTACATGAACAGATTAGAAAAAAATAAAGAAATCATACTCGATCCAAAACGTTATATCGTCAGTAAAACTGATCCAAAAGGTGTGATCACCTATGGGAATGACTACTTTGTAGAAATTTCCGGCTACCATGAAGCAGAACTGATAGGACAGCCCCACAATATCATTCGACATCCCGATATGCCCAAGGTGATCTTCAAACTGATGTGGGGGAGGATCCAATCCGGAGACTCCATGATGGCCTTGGTAAAGAACAGGGCAAAAAACGGAAGCTATTACTGGGTCGTCACCGAATTTGAGGCAAAAACCAATAAACTTACAAATAAAATCCAAGGCTATACTGCATTTAGAAAAGCTGCACCTAGACATGCCATTGCATCCATCTCTCCTCTCTATACCAAACTTCTTGAAATAGAAAACGTTTCCGGAATTGAAGGGGCTGAAAATTATTTGACCGGCTTTCTTGAGGACAAGGGAATGTCATACGATGCCTATATCGATCAGCTGGTTGGAAACAAAGGCGTATTCAAAATCTTTTTTACGATGATGAAAAAACTTTTTTAAAATAAAAAAAAGGACCTCTATGCACACCGCAGAGCATTTTACATCGATCATGTCGGATCCGTGGCAGGATGGAGACGTGACAGTGCCGGAAATTCGGAAAACTACCCCTATGTAGGCAATATCGACATCGAACTTCACAAGTTTAAAGCACAGAACTTCGTCGACCGTTTCATTACCCCTGTTCTCAGTTTCTATTACGACAGCGAAGGAAGGACAAGAGAAGAGAAATCTGCTGAGATCTCACAAAAGCTCAGGGCTTTTCTCAAAGCACAGAAGTACAAAGAACGCTTTCATTTGGGCGACCTTGCCATTGTCGAAAGAAAGGTCGGGCCGATCAAATCGGACCTGAAGATCGGACTGGTATCGGACGACACCCGGAAGATCATGCAGTATGCACAGGAGATCGAAAAGAAGCTCGGCTCGCTCAAGGGGATCGTTTCGGTAAACGATGCCATGCACTACGGTGTCGATGAGATCAAACTCAAAGTCAACCGTTACGGTGCATCACTGGGGCTTGATGAAAAAAAACTGGGAAGCCTGCTCTCCAATTTTTATCTTGAGAAGCGTATCGGTTTCGCTTTTGACAGCAGCGACCTCCTCGAACTCAAAATACGCAGTACGCAGAAAGATTCGCTTCAGGCACTCAAAGCATTTCAAATACCCCTGAAGAACGGGCGTTCTGTCGCATTGAAAGAGGTAGCCGATCTTCATATCATCCGTTCTTTTGAAAAGATCATCAAAGACAATGGGCTGACCAACTTCTATATCTATGCGAATGTCAACAGCAAAGTACTTACCGCCACTGAAGCACTCCGGGCGATAGACCCCCTGCTGAAAAAAGCGAAGCAGGACAAAGTGCGTATCATTCTCAAAGGGGAAGAAGAGAAGAAGAAAGAACTCAAACATGACATGATGCTGGCTTCGGCCATG
>JALSTF010000037.1 GCA_026983895.1 Sulfurovum sp. | reverse complement strand
GACTTCTATGGGCCTGAAGCCCGAAGAAGTACTGATGATCGGTGATGATATCGAAGCAGACATCAATGGGGCACAACAAGCAGGCTTGCATACTGCACTCGTTAAAACCGGAAAATTTCAGGAGAGTGATCTTGAAAAAGGCATCACTCCGGATCTTCTTTTGGAAGATGTCAACACCTTGCCGAAGTATCTGCTGCCATAAAGGCGATCATTACAGGAGGCCTTCATCTGAAAAACTGTAATAGCCGTTATGCGCCAGTATCACATGATCGAGCAGTTCTATGCCTACAAGTCTGGCTACCTCTTTCAGCCTTTGTGTGATCTGTCTATCGGCACGGCTCGCTTCCAGTGTGCCGGAAGGATGATTGTGCGCGATAATGATACCCGCTGCCCTGTCACTTATAGCATCGGCGAATACTTCACGCGGGTGTACCAGACTCTGGTTAAGCGTGCCGATAAATATGGTACGTGTGTTGATAATATGGGAGGCACCGTCGAGGGTGATGAGCAGAAAGTATTCCTGCTGTTTTGCCGCGAATCCCCTGAGTTCATCATACACATCCCCGGCAGAAACGATCCGTCTGTTTGATGAGACAAGATACCGTCTGCTCAGCTCAATGGCAGCAAGTATCTGTGATGCTTTTGCCGGTCCGAGCCCGTGAATACTGCACAGGGTGTCAAGCGAGAGCTTGTCAAAACTGTTGTCAAGTACGGCAATGATCTCTTTGGAGAGTTTGCGTACGTCCTTGCCCTGCACACCCGAACCGAGCAGGACAGAAAGAAGTTCATCGTTCTTCAGTGAAGCCACACCTTTCCGTGCGAGCTTTTCTCTGGGCTTGTCCTCTTTGTAAAGTTCATGGATCGTTTTCATAAACAGAGTATAGGACGATCAGCAAACAGGTGACAAAAAAATGTCAAATTGTCATATTATGACTAATCCCTTCCGTCAGCGAGATCGACAAGGTAAAACCCCTGTTTCCAATATTTACGGATCGTTTTTCTGAAATCTTCAATATCCTCATTATTGGCAAAGAGTTCTTCTCTCGGATTGGGGTACTGTGCGAACAGAAGAAACCATTCGCCGGCCGTATATTCGATATTGACGATACGGTATCCGTCTCGCCAGCGTTTTTTGATATGGGAACTGACATATTTCCATTCATCGACCACATCATAGGATTCATTGGTAAAGCCTGTGTTCTTGGCAAAAATACCTGCCCAGTAACCTTCTGCCGCTTCCACATCGACCAGCATATAGCCCTCTTTCCATTTTTGGATGATCTGTTTTTCAAAATCTTCAAAATAGCGGGTATAGGAAAAATGTATATCTTTCCATTTTCCCCCTTTGGCAAAGATACCGAACCATTCCCCTGCGCCATATTCGATATTGATAAGCTGAAAGCCTTTAGCCCTGTACGCTTCCACGGCCTGAGTGAATTTCTTGAGGTCCCGCCTGTTCGTATAGGCTTGCTGTGTATAACCTGTTCCTGTGGCATAGAGCGCCATCCAGACATCATGTCCGTAGGAAACATCGATAAGATCATATCCCTTGTTCCACTCATTGTCTATTTTGGTTTTTAGGCGTGAAAGACTTTTACTGGTTGTATAAGACTGGCCGGTAAAACCTGTATCTTTGGCAAATACGCCCACCCAGAAGTCGTCAGCAAATGCCAATATGGGGATCAGTGCCGCGAATACAGCAAGTTTGAACATTTTTTTCATCATTTCCTCCTATGAAAATAATATGAATATATAAGTTTTACTGAATTTATTGTAGCATATTTGACTTAAGTCAATTTCTTCCTGTGGCAAGGTCTGTGATCCTGTAGCCTTTTTTCCAGTACTTTCGTATAGTTTGCCGAAACAGAGTATAGTTCTCTCTGCGGATATAGAGTTGTTCCGTAGCTTTATTTTGCTTTCCGTAGAGCAAAAACCAGCGGTTCGAAACATATTCGAGATTACGGATACGATACCCCTCTTTCCAAATCTTGTCTATGCGCGGGACCAGTGCCTGCCAATTTTCGGACAGGGCATAGGCACCGGCCTCATATCCTGTATTTTTGGCAAAAACAGCGATCCAATACCCTTCTTCCGCTTCCATATCAAGAAGATCAAATCCCCTTTTTTTGCGTTTTTCAATGATTTTTTTCATTGGTTCCAGTTCACGCGTAATACGGATACAGCTTTCCCTGATGCGGCTGCCTTTGTCAAGCAGTGCTACCCATTCGCCTACGCCGTTCTCTATGTGGGTCACTTCATAGCCACTTTTGCGGTAGCGGTCTATCACTGCTCTGAATTCAGAAATATTCCTGCGATGGATATAGAGCTGCCTGGCAATATCAGTTCCCTTGCTCAGTACCATACTCCAGCGTCTTGGGGAATGGGAGATATCGGTGATCCTGTAGCCTTCCTTCCATGCCTGTCTGACCGGCCGTTCCAAATAGGAGAATCTTGCTTTGGAGAGCAGTATCTGCTCACTGTATCCTGTCTCTTTGGTCAAGACACCGACATAGAAAAGCTCTGCTGACATCAGCACCGGCAGAGCCAAAAGTATGATCATGCGATAGAATAACTTCATTCTCTCTCCCCTTTTTTGTATATCATACCATAGAAATGGGAAAGCGCAGTCTATTTGACCAGTGATTTTATCGCTTCATCCTGGGTTTTGGTGCGTGCATTGTTCTTATTGACTGCCGTTTTGGCATTTTGCAATGCATCAAGACGACTGTCCATATAGCTGTTCACAGGATTTTTGAATGTTTCGGACTTTTTTTCCTGGTGTTCCTCTCCACAGCCTGAAAGGAGGGAAAGTGATATAATGGCCAGGCTTATTACAAAGATGGTTTTCATAGGGATCCTTTGTTAATTGGAAAGAGGTGTGTCCTCTTTTTTCTTGATTCTGCCCATGCGTTTTTTCGGCATGGTGAAGGTCATTTTTTTATGGCCTTCCGCAGATTCCTCAATGATCTTGTCATACAGATAGATATCATTCTTGAAATAGGCCAACCCATCCTCTTCATACACGGTAAAATAGAGGATATGGACAGGGATAGCTTTCTTCAGCCGGATAGTCTTTGGCTTATTGGTCGCAATAATAGCATCAATATCGGCTTTGCTGTAGTGCCCTTTGGCGTGCTCAAGCAGTACATTCATCAGATCGAACGGTTTATCTACACGCATACAGCCTGAACTGTAGATCTTATAGCGTCGTGTCAAAAGTGCTTTATTGTCTGTATCATGCAGATAGACAGAATATTTGTTCGGGAACATGAACTTGACACGGCCCAGGGCATTGGTGTCGCCTGGATATTGCACAAAACGGTAAGGTACGTGCTTGCTGCTGTGCTCGTATGGGTCAAGCATATCCTGCGTTATATTGATCTCTTTGTTTCCCGAAAAAACATGAATATTGTGCTCTTCAAGATAAGAAGGGTCCTCCCTCAGCACATGAATAAGGTCCCGCTTGATAAGATTGTCCGGAATGGTCCAGGTAGGATTGATGACCATGTATTCTATCTTGTCGCTGAAAATGGGAGTAGGACGGTCGATACGCCCCACAACAATACCCATTTTCAGGAGCATATTCCCATTTCTGTAATAGCGCAGATTGAAATCGGGTATATTGACGGCCACATACTCCTCTTCAAAATGTTTCGGGTAGAGTTTCGTTTTGTCAAGGTTGGTGATGATCGCCTGAATATTCTTTTTCGCCGGCTGATTGAGGTAATAGGTCACCCGTTTGTCCACCTGGCCGTTAACCTCAAGGAGATAACGCTTCTGGTATGTTTTTACTGCCCGTTCAAGCGTTTTGTCGAATGTCCAGTCTATCGGTGCATTTTTAGGGTAGTCTCCCGAGATCTGAAGACGCCTTTTGATCTCTTTGACACGGGAGGACCTGCTTCCCAGCTTCAGCGGTTTATTGCTGTATTTTATCTTCGGAAATGTATCCATGACCCGGTAGTTCTTCAAGAGTTTGACCAGCCTTCTGTATGTTTTCTCCATCGGGATCAAAGAGTTGAGGTAGCTGCGTATATTGCCGGAAACGACGGCTTGAGCCAGTGCAGTTTCACTTGGAAAAGGCTTGGGCTGCATTTCCCAGTCTGCACGGATATCGTCACTGGCGCGAAGGGCTTTCAGTTTTTGCTGTACCAGGTTCCAGTCCACATCTCCCTGCACAATGAATCGGACCAGATACACAAATGCAGAACTCAGCACGATATCCAGTCTGGCATACGCCACCGCTTTTTTCCCAGGGGCAATCTGATTATTGTCGATCATATAGGTCAACCTCTTGATAAGCTTCTGGTTGAACGGCTTTCCCTTATAGTTGTACAGCGGATCATTGAGCGCCTGTATAAGCTGACTCATTTTCTGCGCATTGGCGGGACCTACCCAAAGCGGTTTATTCCCGGTTTTTTCATACAACCTCTGGACTATCACTTTGTTCCGGCCTTTCAGTTTGGTCTGAAGGCCATTTTGAATGTTGGCTGAGATAGTATCGACAGAGAGTGTCTGTGCCAAAAGCAGGCTGTTGAAAGAAAGGAAAAGTGTGATCAAAATAAAAAAACGCAAAATTGCTCCATTATATTCAAACTGTATAACAAAAAAGTATTATAGTATAAAAAGTGTTAACGAAAAGGGT
>JALSTF010000036.1 GCA_026983895.1 Sulfurovum sp. | reverse complement strand
TTTTGTTTTGCTTCGGGTATGAGCTTTTCGGGCATTTCATTGTAAACGGTATTCATATCGGTATTGATAGTACCGAGGAAATAGCTTTTGCCTTTGGTGACTTTGGGAAGGATTTTGACACCGTAGCCGTAGCCGGCCTTTCCTCTGCTGCATCCATAGTGTCCTGAGAGAGAATACTCTTTGATCCTGACATGGGTACTCGGTGCGGGGAGCTTGATAGTGATGAACCCGAATTTCGGCTGCACATCATGAAAATAGATCTCATATCCTGTCTTCTCTTCGGCACTGCTCAGTTCTATAAAGCGCACACCCCGTTTCCCGTCACCATCCACGGCAACAAGGACCAGTGCTTCACCGTTGTATCTGTCGGAGGAAGCATTGCTTTGCGGCGTGACCACTGTGTTCTTTGCGCATCCTGTAAGCAGGTAGCTGACAAAAAGAAATATGACAAGAATGCTGTGTGTATGGATCATGGCCGTATCTCCTTTTGCCATATGGTGCCCAAAGGATTGTGCAATACCTGTGTATTGGACTCAGTCAAGTGCAATGACCGAATAGACCGGAGCGGGAAACGCTTTTTTTCCGTTCAGAAAAGCAAGTTCCATGATGAAACAGGCTTCTACACACTGTGCGCCTACTTTGTCTATGAGATTGGCTGCTGCTTTGGCGGTACCGCCTGTGGCCATGAGGTCGTCTATGAGCAGGACCTTTGCGGGTTCTCCCGTGGTACAGCAGCCATTTTCGCCAAATGCATCGATATGTATTTCTACTTCGTCAAAACCGTATTCGAGGGAGTATTTTTCCGCCACGGTCGTATAGGGGAGTTTCCCTTTTTTTCGTACCGGTACGAAACCCACGCCAAGCCTGTCTGCCAGCACTGCACCAAAAATGAAGCCCCGTGCGTCTATCCCTGCGATATAGTCCAGCTCGTAGCCAAGATAACGCTCCGCCAAATGGTCCATTAGCGTTTTGAATGCCTTTGGATCAGAAAGCAGTGTCGTAATGTCTTTAAATACGATCCCCGGTTTTGGGAAATCAGGGATATCACGGATACTGTTCAAAATAACGGTTCTTTCCTCGGGGGTCAGGGTACACATGTTTTTTCCTTAAAATTTATTGCAGTTATTATACTATAGAGCACCTATGATTAGAGGTGTTCTGCAATGCCATAGGCTAAGCAGGCCATGGTTTCGCGCAGGATGGGTTCACCCACCTTTTGAGCCATGGCAGATGTTATATGTTGCATAGCAGTACTAAAACTGTATGGCAAAAGAAGAAAAGAGATGTGGTGGGGGTACGCAAGGGTGAAGATATCCACCCTGTGAAGAAAGTAGGGTTACCCTCTATTGCTTCCATGGCCGCCGTTGCGGCCGGAACGGCCATTGCGTCCGTGTTTGTTACGGTCTCCGCCTCCGCTTCTTCTGCGGTTGTTCCCTCTGTATCCGCCGCGTCCGCGGTTGTTGCGTCCTCCACCGCCACCGCCTCTGTTCTGCATGGCTCTTTCGATGAGCAGTTCGACCTCTTCAAGTCCCAGGCCGATATTGTCTTTTCCTTTGACGGAAATTTCGGACTGTACCATGGAAGCAAGCAGATGCGCGATGGTCACGATGTCAAGGTCGTGCTGCAGGGTCTTGACCAGTTCGATAGCTTTGTCGGTGATCTGCGTATCGGCGATCCTGGCGATGAGTGCATCGTTACGGTTGTTCTGGACTTCTATGCGGGTAGGGATGACCTGTGTGATCAGTTTTGCACCGACATCTTTTTCGATGCGTTTGATGGTACGAAGCTCATTGGGGCTTACCAGCGTAATGGCTTCGCCGCTCTTCCCGCCGCGTCCAGTACGGCCGATACGGTGGACATAGCTCTCTGAGTCAAAAGGAATATGGTAGTTGAAAACATGGGTAACGTCGTTGACATCCAGGCCGCGTGCTGCAACGTCAGTAGCGATGAAAATGTCTATACCGCCCTGTTTGAAGGCCCTGATGGTCACTTCTCTCTGCTTTTGCTCCATGTCTCCGTGCAGTCCGCTGACTTTGAAACCCTGTGCGGTCAAGTGTGCGACCAGTCTGTCCACCTCTTTTTTCATACGGCAGAAGATGATACACTTGTCCGGGTTCTTGTAGTCGATAAGCCTTACAAGCGCATCGTCCCTTTCTCTCTCCTGGACCACATAGTAGTACTGCGTGATGTTGGAGTTCGTGCTTTCGCTTTTGGTAATAGAAACGGTTTTGGGATCGTTGAGGATCTCTTCAGCCAGTCTTCTGATACCTTTTGGCATGGTTGCGGAGAACATCAGCGTCTGGCGTTCTTTGGGAAGGAATGTGAAGATATTTTTAATTTCGTCGAGGAAGCCCATGTCTAGCATTTCATCGGCTTCATCGAGGACGACGAAGTGCGGGTTGAGCTTGATCTTCCCGCTCATAAGCAAATCCTGAAGACGTCCCGGTGTGGCGACTACGATGGAAGCCTGCTTGATACGCTCGATCTGCTTGCCGTACGCTGTACCGCCGTAAACAGTTGCAGTTTTCAGCCCTGAGAGCTTTCCGAAACGGAAGAGTTCGTCACTTACCTGCATGGCAAGTTCGCGTGTAGGGACGATGACCAGGCCTTCGACAGAACCGTCGGCTTTCATCATACTCATGATAGGCAGTCCGAATGCAGCGGTCTTTCCTGTACCGGTCTGCGCCTGTGCGATCATATCGTGTCCTTCGAGAACGAGGGGAATGGCATCTTTCTGTACGGGGCTCGGTTCTTTAAATCCGGCTTCGGTCACGGCAGCGAGAATGGTGTCTTTGAGGTTAAAATCTGTAAATTTCATAGTGTTTCTTTATGTTAAAATGGTCGGTGTTGTAGTTTCTTGCGATTCATAGAAGTGTGTTTCGTATGGTACTCAGTGGTCTAAACCCTGTTTTATGCAAACCGATACCAAACTTGTCACGCACGTCGCGGAAAAATAGAGGAGATAGTGCTATCTCAAATAAGGAGTTTGATACTCTCTTGCAGAAAAGTTCGAAATTATACCTGAATAAAAGAGAAAAAGATAGGGTGGGAGAAAATTTGCTGTATAATAGTGTTAAATACTGTAGGGAGGGAAGGCCATGGTCGTCACCAATGCCGAGATCGCTGCCATTTTCAAAGAACTTGCAGACCTGCTGGAAATCCGGGGAGAAGAGCCATTCAAGACCAGGGCATACAGGAATGCGGCACGCACCATTGAGAATCTGGGGCGTGATCTTGCCAAAATGGTCGAGAACGGGGAAGACCTGACCAGGCTGCCTGCCATCGGTGAACGTATTGCCAACAAGATCAGGGAGATCGTCAAGACCGGCAGGCTTGCGAAGCTTGAATACCTCAAACACAGTTTTCCTCCCCATTTGCTCGATCTTCTCAAGGTGGAAGGCATAGGACCCAAAAGAGCAAAGATACTTTATCAGGAACTGCATATCGGTTCGCTTGATGCACTGAAAAAGGCGGCAGAGAGCCACAAAATAAGCAAGCTTAGAGGTTTCAGCGAAAACTTGGAGAGAAAAATACTGAAAGGTACACTGCTTGCCAAAAAAGAGGGGAAACGCTTTCTTTATGCGGAGGCACAACCCTATGTGAAGGATCTTGAAGCCTATCTGCGTACTTCTCCGGATCTTCTTGTCGTAACAACCGCGGGAAGTTTCAGGCGCAGAAAGGAGACGGTCGGAGACCTTGATATTTTGACCACTTCGAAACAGCCCTCCAGGCTCATCGGCCATTTTGTGGAGTATCCGGGGATCGCAGAGGTGCTTTCTCATGGAGATACGAGATCCACGGTCATTCTGAAAAATCATTTGCAGATCGACCTGCGCTGTGTGGAAGAGGAGAGCTACGGGGCGGCACTGCACTACTTCACCGGGTCAAAATCGCACAATATCGCCATACGTATCATGGCACGCGATATGGGGATGAAGGTCAACGAATACGGCCTTTACAAAGGAAAGAGAAAACTTGCCGGACGAACGGAAGAGGAGATGTATGAAGGGGTCGGGCTTCGTTACATCGAACCGGAACTGCGGGAAAGCAGGGGTGAGCACACTGCGGCAAGGGAGAACAGGCTCCCACATCTTGTAGAAAGAGAAGAGATCAGGGGAGATCTGCATATGCACACCCGTTACAGTGACGGGCACAACACCATAGAAGAGATGGCGTATGCGGCCAAAAGCATGGGGTATGCGTATATTGCCATTACGGACCACTCCAAACATATGCCCATCGTTCACGGACTGGATGAGAAACGGCTTCGGGAACAGATGGAAGAGATAGACCGTCTCAATGAAAGGCTTCAGGGTATCACAATACTGAAAAGCATAGAGGTGGATATCCTTGAGGATGGTTCTCTGGCCCTGCCCGACAGTGTGCTCAGCAAGCTTGATTTTGCAGTGGCGGCAGTACATGAGCATTTCAATCTGACACAGAAGATGCAGACAAGGCGCATACTCAAAGCGTTGGAAAATCCCTATGTCAAGATACTGGCACATCCCACAGGAAGATTGATCGGGGAGCGGGAGGCATACCGGGTCACAATGAAACAGCTTTTCAAAGGAGTGGTCGACAATGGCTGTTTTCTGGAGATCAACGCACAGCCAAAACGTCTTGACTTGAACGATCTCTATACAAAACGTGCAAAAGAG
>JALSTF010000035.1 GCA_026983895.1 Sulfurovum sp. | reverse complement strand
CCCGAGGACATCGAAAAATCCTGGGAGATCGCCAAAGAGGCACGCGGCGACGCAAGCGAACTCATTGTAGAGGAGTTCGTGCCTTTCGACTACGAGATCACCCTGCTGACCGTACGCAATGAAACGGGGACTGTCTTCTGCGAGCCTATAGGGCATGTACAGAAAGAGGGCGACTTCATCCTCTCCTGGCAGCCGATGCCCATGCATCCAGAAGCATTGAAAAAGGCACAGGAAATCGCTAAAGCAGTTACTGACGGACTCGGCGGCCGCGGGATCTTCGGTGTGGAATTTTTCGTCAAAGGCGAAGAGGTCTACTTCTCCGAACTCTCCCCCCGCCCGCACGATACAGGCATGGTGACACTCATCACCCAGAGCCAGAGCGAATTTGCACTGCATGTCAGAGCCGTACTCGGTCTGCCGCTTGATTTCACCTTCTACGGAAGCGGTGCCTGCGGTGCCTACAAGGCGAAGAACGAAAGCCATACACCGGTACTTGAGATCCCGGACGATGCCTTTTCTGAGAACTCCTTCGTCAGGGTATTCGGAAAACCGGAATCCCACATCGGGCGCCGTATGGCCGTGAGCCTTGTCCTTGACAATGATGTTGAAGCCGCCAAAATACGGGCAACACAGATCGTAGAACAGATAGATGACCACTAAACCCGGCATAGGCAAGAGCATTCAGGCCAAAACCAAAAGCAGTATGATGACCCTGCAAGGAGCATAACATGAGAAAAAATATCGTGATCCTCGATACAGAGACACTGGGTGAAGACCTTGACCTCAGCCCGCTGGAAGCGTTCGGCGATGTCACAGGCTATACGACCACCTACCCGGATGAGACACTTGGCCGCATACAGGATGCACAGGTGGTGATCAGCAACAAAGTCGTATTGACAGGAGAGATGCTGCAGCAGTGTCCAAAACTGGAACTGGTCTGTATCGCAGCGACAGGCATGAACAATGTCGATCTTGAAGCTGCCGGGAAACTGGGTATCACCGTCAAGAACGTTTCCGGATACTCCACCCAGTCGGTCGTACAGCATACCTTTGCTATGCTCTTCTTCCTTCTCGAACATATCAACTATTACGACCATGCCGTCCAGAGCGGTCTTTGGACCATCTCCGGGCTTTTTACAGATGTTTCAAAACCTTTCCATGAAATCTCCGGTAAAAAATGGGGGATCATCGGTATGGGGACCATTGGGCGGGAAGTCGCAAAGATCGCCACGGCATTCGGGGCACATGTAGGCTATTATTCCACCAGCGGGGAGAACAGTGGCCAGCCCTATCTGCAGCAGCCGCTCAATGTACTCCTCTCCACCAGTGACATTGTTTCCATCCATGCACCGCTCAATGAGCATACTTACGCACTGATCAACGAGACGAACCTTCCTCTTCTGAGAGAAAAAGCGATCCTGCTGAATCTTGGACGAGGAGGGATCATCAACGAAACAGACCTGGCTTATGAACTTGACAGAAGGGAGATCTATGCCGGTCTCGATGTCCTTGAAAAAGAGCCTATCGATGCCGACAACCGGCTGATGCACATAGAGCACAAGGAACGCCTGCTTATCACACCGCATATTGCATGGGCAAGCATAGAAGCAAGAAAAAAGCTTCTTGAAGGTATTGTGACGAACATCCGCTCTTTTTTGAAGGAAAATACATAATGGGTGATCAACGCAATGCATACCAACACGCCTCACTTGAAAATTCCCAAAAGGAATTTTCATGGTAGATGTACTGGTCATAGGCTCAGGCGGTGCCGGGCTTTCCGCTGCACTTGCCGCCAAAGAAGCCGGTGCATCGGTTTTGGTCGTGGGGAAAATGTACCCGACCAATTCACAGACCTCCATGGCCCAGGGAGGAATGAACGCGGCACTCGGCAATGCAGGCGAGGACCATGTTTCCCTGCATATCGCCGACACCATCAAGTCCGCCCACGGCCTCTGTGACGAAGAGATGGTACGCCACATGTGCGCCGATGCCCCCAAGACCATCGAATGGCTGGAAAAAATAGGCGTTCCTTTCTCAAGAATAGACATATCCAACAACAAATCTACCCTCTACCCTCTACCCTCTACCCTCTCCATCTCCCAACGCCAAATGGGTGGTGCTTCTGCCAAACGCGCCTGTTACGCACAGGACTACACCGGACTGAAGATCCTGCATACACTTTATGACACCTGTCTGAAAGAAGGCATACCCTTTCTGGATGAACACTATCTCCTCAATCTCATCGTTCCCGAAGATACAATCAAGGGTGTGACATTCCTTGATATCCGAACGGGAGAGGTCAAGCAGATCGATGCCAAATCAGTTGTGATGGCAACCGGTGGATACGGCGGTATCTATCACGGGTTTACGACCAACATGTACGGAGCGACAGGAGATGGGATCGCTGCGGTACTTCGTGCGGGCGGCGCAGTAAGCGATATGGAATTCATACAGTTCCATCCGACAGCACTCAAACATTCCTGTATTCTTATCTCGGAGAGTGCCCGGGGCGAAGGAGGCTACCTGCTCAATGAAGCCGGGGAACGTTTTGTAGATGAACTCAAACCAAGAGACGAAGTGGCACGCGCCATCTTCTCTCAGATGCAAGAGGGGCAGCGTGTTTTTCTCGATGTCCGGCATCTGGGAGAAGAGAAGCTGATGGAACTCCTGCCTCAAGAAGTAGCCCTATGTAAACTGCATGAGCATGTGGACCCGGCACAGGAGATCATCCCTATCAAACCCGTAGCCCATTATTCGATGGGAGGGATAGATGTGGACCATGCCCTGGAAGTCACAGGTATCAAGGGATGTTTTGCTGTGGGTGAATGCTCCAATGCCAAAGTGCACGGGGCCAACCGTCTGGGAGGAAACTCTCTGCTTGAAATCACCGCATTCGGACGCTTTTGCGGTGAGAATGCCTACAAACACGCCGTCTATGCCAGCTCCAAGCCGACAGACGATAGCCAACGGGAGAAGGACCGCAGAGAGATCGACGCACTGTTCGCAAAAGAGAGCCAAGAGAGTTTTTATCCCTACCGGGAAGCACTGGGAAGTCTTTTTTACGAAAAGGTCGGCATCGTACGGGAGAATCATACACTGAAGGAAGCTCTGAATGAAGTGATCGCTATGCAGGTACATCAAAAAACAATGGCCTTGCACGATAAAAGCCGAGAGAACAACCAGAATCTCATCGAATTCCTTGAGTTTCAAAATGTACTTTTGCTTGCCCCCGCCATCATCTCCGCTGCTATCGCCAGAGATGAAAGCCGTGGCGCGCACTATAAAATCGGATTTGAAAATGAAAATGACGACTTCAAAAAACATATCGTACTGCAGTGGAAAAGGGAAATGGCATGAAACATGTAAAGCCTCCGCGTAGGGTGGATTTATCCACCACATATTCAAGTAGATGCAGTTTCAAGGTGGATAAATCCACCCTACGAAAAAGGAAAATCGTATGCAGATAAAAGTACTCCGCAGCAAAACCGGCACCCACCAGCTCTACACCCTGCCCGCCGGGGAGATCCCTCTGCTGAGTGCGCTGGTCTACATCAAGGAGACACAGGATGCCACCCTGACTTTTTCGGCCGGATGCCGTGCTTCGGTCTGCGGGACCTGTGCGGTACGCGTCAACGGGAGAGAGGAGCTTGCCTGTGCCTACAAGGTCAAGCCGGGTGATGTTATCGAACCGTTGCAGTACCATCCCGTCCTTCGCGACCTCAAAGTGGACAAAGATAAAGCGAAAGAGACACTGAAAAAAGGAATGACCTGGCTGCATCAGTTTCAGGAAGCAGTACTGACACATGAAGATGAGAAGCGTACGGAGAAGCAGACTGACTGTATCCTGTGCAACAGCTGTTACTCAGCCTGCCCCGTCTATGCGGTCAATCCTGACTTTCTGGGCCCTTTCGCACTCACACGTGCCTACCGTTATTCGGTCGATAAGAGAGAAGAAGATGCCAAAGGTATCATAGACAACATTCAAAATAATGGAGTGTGGGACTGTACTTTATGCGGAGAGTGTACCGCAGTATGTCCCAAAGGCATAGACCCCAAAATGGACATCACGATGCTCAGGGGAGAATCGGTCAAACACGGACACTCAGATCCGAGTTTTGCCACACAGAGTTTCGGAACACCGGACTTTGGAGGCGGAGGGTTTGGATTCGACCCTAACGCAGGGGTTTAAAACGTTTCAAACCCTTCTTTAATTTCAGACGGTATCTTCATCGGGCGCATCTTTTTGCTGTCCACAAAGACCCATTCGGTCTTCCCTTCACAAATGAGCACTCCGTCTTTGGGACGGGTGATCTCATACCGTCTGGTCGAAAGTATTTTCCCGATCTCTTCGATCCAGGTTTTCATTTGCAGCTCATCATTTTCAAAAGCAGGTTTCTTATACTCGATAGCGTGGGACTTAGCCACCCAGGTACCTCCGAGTGCCAGACATTCCTCATATCCAAAACCGACAGCAGCAGAGTGTGCCGTGGCCGCTTCTATCATCCAGGAAAGGTAGGTCACATTATTGACATGTCCGTTAAAATCGATGTCCTCTTTCTCTACAGTAAAGGTATATGTGTACGCAGTCATTTATCTCTCCTTTTTTAGGGTACTTCTATTTGAAAATGCTTCAAAGAACATTGCGATCACCGAACCTGTCATCAAAAGATATGCCAGCATTTTTGTCACTCCTGAAACAAGGGATTCGTAAGGCAGTATTCCCAGTGTACTGAAAATATAGTTAAAATCATGCAGTGCATCCACACCCAGAAATGATTTGGATGCGGGGAGATGCAAGCCCTCATGTGCCGTGGACATGTACCATGACGTATAATCCATCGAGATACCCAAAATGAACAGTCCTATATAGAAGGCTGTAAGATTGCCTTTTCTTTTATAATAGCAGGCGATCCCCAGCGGGAAAAACCATTGAAACAATGTACCCATTGCAACCATGACAAACTGTGGGCAGGGCAGGATATAGCAGACACCGTGCCCGCCTTCATGTACGATACCCAGTGTCTGGTTGATGATGAACTGATAGAGCGTGAAAAGATAGGTACCTATCCCTGTGATCTGATGCGCTGTACCGGAGTATGGTTTCACATTGATATAAAGAAGAAAGAAGAGTGTCAAAAATACCAAAACCGCTTTTTTGGCATTGGCAGAGGGAAGATGGTCCTGTTCAGCCTTCTTTTTAGAGAAAAGATGACCGAATCTGGACTGTTTCAAAATAGAAGATTAAATATCGCGCGGGTCTACGATCTTACCTGCGATCGCTGATGCGGCTGCCACTGCCGAATTCGCCAGGTAGATCTCTGAAGTTCTCGCTCCCATGCGGCCTACAAAGTTACGGTTGGTCGTCGCTACACAGCGCTCACCGTCACCGAGTATCCCCATGTAGCCGCCCAGACAGGCACCACAGGTAGGGTTGCTCACGACCGCACCCGCTTCGATAAGGATATCGAGCAGTCCCTCATGCTGTGCCTGAAGCAGGATCTTCTGTGTTGCAGGAGTGATGATCATACGGGTGTGCCTTGCCACACGCTTGCCCTTCATGATCTCGGCTGCCACGCGGATATCTTCGATACGGCCGTTGGTACAGCTTCCGATCATTACCTGATCGATCTTGAGATCATCTGCTACTGCCTGTTCGACAGGCTTGCCGTTGCTTGGCAGGAATGGATAGGCGATCACAGGGGAGAGGTTCGCCATATCGATGGTGATCTCCTGGCAGTAAGCCGCATCTGCATCGGAGTGGTGTATCTTGGGTTCGGCACGCAGTCCGCCGTTGGCTTCGGCACGCTCGTCAAGATACTTCTGAGAGACCTCGTCGATCGCGAAGATCCCGCTCTTGGCTCCCGCTTCGATCGCCATATTACACATAGAAAAACGATCCGCCATCCCCAGATACTGTACGCCATCACCGGTAAACTCGATCGCTTTGTAGAGCGCACCGTCCACACCCAGGATGCGGATCAGTTCAAGAATGATGTCCTTACCGTAGATATGCCTGCCGGGTTTACCCACAAGGTTTACCCTGATCGACTCAGGCACTTTGAACCAGTTGCCTCCGGTGATGATAGAGAAGGAAATGTCCGTACTTCCCATACCGGTAGAGAATGCCCCAAGCGCCCCGTGTGTACAGGTATGGCTGTCCGCACCGATGATCACATCACCGGGGATGACCAGCCCTTTTTCAGGAAGCAGCGCATGCTCGATCCCCATATCTTTCTCGTCAAAGAAGTATTTGAGGTCGTGTTTGTAGGCAAATTCCCTGCTGATCTTTGCCTGGTTCGCCGAAGCGATATCTTTTGCCGGGATATAGTGATCCATCACGATCGCAAATCCGTCGGGATTGGCAAGCTTCTCCGCCCCGCTCTCTTCAAATGCCCTGATGGAGATCGGTGTCGTGATATCGTTACCGATGGTCATATCGATAGGTACTCTAACGATCTCTCCCGCATAGACTTCTTTGCCCGCATGCTCGGAGAATATTTTTTCTGTTATGGTCTGTCCCATGGGAATATCCTTGCTTATAGATAAATTACGCGAATTATAGCGAAATTAATTTATGGTAGAATTTCAACAAAACAGACATCTACGCGCAGGATGGATGTATCCACCATTGCAAGGCAACAATGCTTTTGGGTAGATACATCCATCCTGCGCGATACAATACACAAAGAAACAAGACCATGAAACTCCACGAACTCCAAGCTATCGCCAAGCGTCTCAATGACTTCAGTTTCATCAGCCGTGCCAGACGCATAGAGGACAATACCATAGAACTTGTCTTTGACAAACATGACAGTTACTTCTTCAATATGACCAGAGGTCACAGTTTTGTCTACAAAGCACCGAGCCAAAGGCCGCTGCAAGGGTATAGTGCACCTTTTGACACCTTGCTTCACACACTGCTTTCGGGTTCTAAACTTTTACGTGTTGAAGTCCCTGACGATGACCGTATCCTGCGTTTTACCATTGCCCCCAAAAGCAGCTATAAAGACAAGATTGTCTACCTACAGTTAGAATTTACAGGCAAAAACACCAATGCTATACTCATAGATGACAATGAAGTCATCATCGAAGCACTCAGGCACATTGATAGCGACAGCTCATTCAGGGTGATCCGTCCGGGGATGGAACTGCTCGATATCCCGCGCAGGGTGTTGTCCCATGACAACACCTTTAATAATCCAGCGAACAATGGTGTTGCAGGGGCACAACACCCTGCAAGTATTGATTTACTCCTGGAAGAAAAATACCAACAAATACAAGCACAACGGCTCAAAGCACTCAAAAAACAAAAACGCTCCACGATAGCCAAGAAAATCAAAAAGTTTGCACAACTTTTGAACACACTTCCCAACAAAGAAAAACTCGCACATCAAGCAGAGGAATTTAAAAATACGGGCAATCTCATCTTGTCAAACCTTTATCAGATACGCCCCTATGACACCACGCTGAAAACCTATGATTTTGAAGGCAATGAAAGGATGATACCTTTACCTAAGAACATGAAGGTAAACCGTATGCCGGACTACTATTTCAACCTTTCCAAACGCGCCAAAGCAAAAGCAAAAAACATACATATAGAGCAAGAAAACCTCAGCTCAAAAAAAGCCTTTTACGAAAACATCCATTATGCCATCGAACAGGCCAAAGCGCCTTACGAACTGGAACTGCTTGTACCCAAACGGGGCAGATCTTCACGCAAAAAGGAAAAGATGCGGGAAGGAGAGCTGTTCTGGATAGAAGATTACAAAGTCATGGTGGGACGAAACGCCAAAGAAAACCAGGCCCTCCTCAAAGCTGCAAAATCCAACGATATCTGGATGCACACCCGCGATATCCCCGGCTCACACGTCATCATCCGTACCGACAAACAGAACCTCCCCCAAAGCGTACTCGAAGCTGCCGCCAAACTCTGTGTGGACTTTTCCACCGATCAGCCGGGGAACTATCTGGTGGATTATACCAAACGAAAGTTCGTCAAGATACAGGAAGGCTCCAGCGTTGAATATGACAAATACCAGACCATCGGGGTACTCAAAGAGGGCGTGGAGATACGGATTTAACTCCCCTTATGGTATAATCAACCATCTTATTTGAGGACTGAAAATGACAAGGATCTTCACAGACTATCAGGAACGCTGGCTGACAGGTATCGGCCTGCTTGCACTGGTAGGATTCATCGGTTGGATGGACAATTTTTTCGTGATGTGGGTATTTCTCGGAGCGATCTACCTGTTTGCTTTCTATGAAGCGATGAAACTCTTCAAACTGGTAGGGCCAGCAGCCTATTTTTGGGCGGCACTGCTGTGGTTCTTTGCCTATTTCTACCCCAATCCGGATGATCTTTTCTATTTTGTCGCCATCATCTTCGGTGCTTCCATCGCCTACTTTCATAATTTTGACAAACGGCTCATTCTGCCCTTCCTCTACCCGGTAAGCGGCATCTTCTTCTTTCTCATCCTGTATGATGATTTCGGTATCGCCGCAATGTTCTGGCTGCTTGTAACGGTTGCATTGACCGACGTGGGGGCCTTCTTTACCGGCAAAGCCATAGGAAAGACCAAATTTTCCGATACTTCCCCAAACAAAACACTTGAAGGCGTGATCGGCGGCGTACTTTTGGCCACTGCCGCTGGAACCTATATCGGGATGATCGTTGCACCGCTCTGGATCGCATTTGCCGTGACACTGCTCACTTCCATCGCTTCCGTCTTCGGGGATCTCTTCGAAAGCTATCTCAAGCGCGAAGCAGGGGTCAAAGATTCCGGCGATCTGCTTCCCGGACATGGCGGTATTCTTGACCGTATCGACGGGTATCTCTTCGGTGCACCAATGATGGTGATCGCGCTTAGAGCGTTTTTGTAATCCATGCATTCTATCGTCCTTTTAGGCTCGACCGGTTCCATCGGGGTGAATACCCTTATCGTTGCCAAGCGTTACAACATAGCTATAGAAGCACTCGTTGCCGGCTCCAACATTGACCTGCTTAATGAGCAAATAGCCCAACATCGGCCTAAAATGGTTGTCATCGCCCATGAAACAGACAAACAGAAGGTCAATCACACAAACGTGCACTGTGGCAATGAAGCCATACTCCGGCTCATAGAAGCATCCGCCAGCCCTCTTATAGTCAATGCACTCGTAGGATACACAGGATTAGCCCCTACCCTGAAAGCCACAAGCCTTGGCAAACGTGTGGCACTTGCCAATAAAGAGTCTTTGGTGGTGGCAGGCGAGTTTATAGATATGTCTCTCATCAGCGTCATAGACTCTGAGCATTTTGGACTCTGGTATCTCATTAATGAACGTCCTGTCTCCAAGCTTTACATTACCGCAAGCGGTGGTGCGTTTAGAGACTGGGAGATAGAGAAGATGAAAGATGCCAGGTTCTCAGATGCGCTCAAACATCCCAACTGGTCTATGGGAAATAAAATCACCATAGATTCTGCCACGATGACCAACAAGCTTTTTGAACTGCTTGAAGCCAAATGGCTCTTTGGTACATCCAACATTGACGCAATCATAGAAAAAAAATCTATCATCCATGCCTTATGCGAATTTAAAGATGGTTCTACCACTGCACACTTTGCCGGTGTAGATATGAAACTCCCTATTGCTTTTGCACTGCAGGGTGAAGTAACAGAAGAGATACTCCCTCCTACCGATTTGCTGAGCATTGGAAGCGTGGAGTTTTTACCCATAGAGGCAGAACGCTACCCTATTTGGAACATCAAAGAACACATACTTAAAAACCCTCATTTGGGCGTGGTGGTCAATGCTGCCAATGAAATAGCCATAGAGAAATTCCAACAGGAAAAATGTAGTTTCTTTGGTATGAGCGAGTTGATTTTGGATGCGTATGAAAAATTTGGCGATGTCAAAGCCAGGAATATTGATGAGATTGTTGAAATAGATGCAGAGGTAAGAAAATATGTACAACGATAACCCTTTTTTTACAGGGGTACAACACCCTGCAGGAACCCAATATGCCTAAGACCCTCATCCTGCATGGCTGGGGCGGTTCTGATGCACCCCATTGGCAGGCGGAACTCGCCTGCGCACTCGCGAAGCATTACGGCACGGTCTCCTTTCCGCTGCTTGACAACTGTCATTTCCCGAGTAAAAACCGCTGGATCCGTCAGGTCAAAGCAATACTCGAAGATTTCAAACCCGATACCGTTGTCTGCCATTCTCTGGCAAACACCCTCTGGTTCTGGCTATGCAGGGAAGAGAATATGCCCACCGTAGAGAGACTCTTCATGGTCTCACCGCCAAGCCTGAAGACCCAGGAGCAGACCATCAAAACCTTTTTCCCCTGCGAAATACCAAAGTACATTCATGCCCAAAAGATACATATGATCGTCTCGGACAATGACCCCTGGGTGGAAGTGGGGGAAGCAGAAAAACTTTCTAAAGATTTTAATGCGACACTTACAGTCCTTGAAAATGCAGGACACATCAACACTGATAGTGGCTATGGAAAATGGGAATGGATAGAAAAACGTGTGATGGAGAAAAAATGTTAAATTTATGTAGGGTGTTGTGCCCTCACAACACCATTCAATACAAACAACAAAACCAGCGTGTTGTCAGGGGACAACACCCTACGGAGACCTCATGATTTTAAGCATAGAAAGTTCCTGCGACGACAGCTCTATCGCCATCACCGAGATCGCTACGAAGAAGCTCCTTTATCATAAAAAGATCTCTCAGGAGGCACAGCATTCCTGTTATGGCGGGGTTGTGCCTGAGCTTGCTTCTCGTTTACATGCGGTAGCTCTCCCGGAAATACTTAAAGAGACCAAACCTTACTTCGACAAACTCAAAGCGGTCGCCGTTACCAACCAGCCGGGACTGGGTGTCACACTTTTAGAGGGTATCGCGATGGCAAAAACCCTGGCCATACTTCAAGAGATACCTCTTATCCCTGTGCATCATTTAAAAGGCCATATTTACTCTTTATTCATCGAAAAGGATACTACGCTGCCTCTGCTTGTACTTCTCATCTCAGGAGGACACACGCAAGTCATACGTGTGGAAAATTTTGAACGTATGAAGATACTCGCTACGTCCATGGATGATTCCGTAGGAGAGAGCTTCGACAAATGTGCCAAAATGATGGGGCTGGGCTACCCCGGCGGTCCCCTCATTGAAGCCCTCGCAAAAAAAGGTGACGAGAACCGCTTCGATCTACCCGTACCGCTTCGCAATTCGCCCCTCATCGCCTTTTCCCTTTCCGGACTGAAAAATGCCGTGCGATTGACCGTAGAGAAGCTTGGAGGCGCAGAGAAGATGAGCGAACAGGACAAGTCAGACCTCTCCGCTTCTTTCCAAAAGGCCGTTAAACTGCATCTGCTGCAAAAGAGCAAGAAGATCTTTGCCAAAGAATCCATCAAAGATTTTGCCATCGTCGGTGGAGCCTCTGCAAACAAATATCTACGCAATGCCTATGAAACACTTTGCCGGGAATTCGGGAAGACCATGCACGTCGCACCTTTAGAATACTGCTCCGACAATGCCGCCATGATAGGCCGATATGCCATAGATGCCTTTGAGAGAGAAGTCTTTGCAGAAGACCCCAATGAGGTAGATATTATTGTGACCAGGAAACAGCAGGAAGGGATGCTGCTTTAAGAGTGAGGAGTGAGGAGTGAGGAGTGAGGAGTGAGGAGTGAGGAAGTTTGACATAGTCTGTGACTGTTGTCAAGCTTTTTGTCATTTTGCCTACTTTTTTCTAAAAAAACAGAGAGAAAACTGCTTCTTCAGGAACGATCATTTCTCTTCTGTAAAATCTGATTCCAAATATCTTCACAAAAGCCCCGAAATGCCCATTGAATCACGTTTTCCACAAGGGCATCTATAAGTTTATTTCGATAAAATATATAGTAATAAAACCCCCAGAAACGGAGTCTCAGCATGGCAGAATACGGCGCAAGTAACATCAAGGTCCTCAAAGGACTCGAAGCAGTAAGAAAAAGACCCGGGATGTATATTGGCGATACATCAACAAAAGGGCTTCACCACCTGGTCTATGAAGTGGTTGACAACTCCATCGATGAAGCGATGGCAGGCTACTGTGATACGATCAAGGTCACACTGACCAAATCAGGATCGGCGATCATCGAAGATAACGGGCGAGGTATTCCTGTTGCGGAACACCCTACCGAGAAGATTTCTGCCGCAACGGTCGTACTGACCGTTCTGCATGCCGGAGGAAAGTTCGACAAAGATACCTACAAGGTCTCCGGAGGACTCCATGGGGTGGGTGTATCCGTCGTGAACGCACTTTCGGGGAAACTGCACCTGACCATCTTCCGTGACGGCCATATCCATGAACAGGATTTCGAGAAAGGGATCCCGGTCACTCCATTGGAGATCACGGGGCCAACACGCAAGAAGGGGACTAAAATAGAATTCTGGGCCGATGAGACCATCTTTACGGAGAGTACCACTTTCCAAAAAGAGATCCTCATGAAACGTTTCAAGGAACTTGCCTACCTCAACCCAAGGATCAAGATAGATTTCAGGGATGAAAGGGATGGAACAAAAGAGCTCTTCCACTTTGAAGGCGGGATCAAACAGTTTGTTGAAGATATGAACACACGCCCGCCTCTCTCCAGGGCACAGTTCTTTCAGGGAAAAGCAGATGATATCGAGATCGACATTGCACTGATGTACTGCGATGCAGATTCTGAAAAATCCCTCTCCTTCGTCAACAATATTAAAACACCGGACGGAGGAACCCATGAGGCCGGTTTCCGTGCCGGGCTTACCCGCTCTCTTGCCAGCTATATTGCAAAAAATGCTTCTGCCAAGGAAAAAGGGGTCAAAATCACAGGAGATGACTGTAAAGAAGGTCTGATCGCCATCGTCTCCGTCCGTGTGCCTGAACCGCAGTTCGAAGGACAGACCAAAGGGAAACTCGGTTCTTCCTATGTCCGTCCTCTGGTACAGAAATTCTTCTCTGAACAGTTCAACAAATACCTTGAAGAGAACCCTCTGGAAGCCAAAGCGATCATGGCCCAGGTGCTGCTTGCCGCACGCGGACGTGATGCTGCCAAACGTGCAAAAGACCTGGTCAAACGCAAAGACTCCATGTCTGTGGGCACCCTGCCGGGCAAATTGGCGGACTGCCAGAGCAAGGACCCTGAGATCTCCGAAATTTACCTGGTGGAGGGAGATTCTGCGGGCGGTTCGGCCAAACAGGGCCGGGACCGGGTCTTTCAGGCGATCCTTCCTCTCAAAGGAAAGATCCTCAATGTTGAGAAAGCCAGACTCGAAAAGATACTCAAATCAGACGAGATCAAAAATATGATCACGGCACTGGGCTGCGGGATCGGTGACGAATTCAATGAAGAGAAGCTGAGATACCACAAGATCATCATCATGACCGATGCCGATGTAGATGGTTCGCATATTCAGACCCTTCTGATGACTTTCTTCTTCAGGTTTTTGCAGCCGGTCGTGGAAAAAGGGTACCTCTATCTTGCGCAACCGCCGCTCTACCGTTACAAGAAAGGAAAGAACGAGACCTATCTCAAAGATGATAAAGCGCTCAATGATTTTCTTATTGAGAACGGTATTTCCGTCATTGAAAGCGACACGATGGGAGAGAATGATCTTGTCGACCTCTTCAAGCTGGTCGCCTACTATAAAATGACCCTTAGAGAGATCGAGAAACGTTTTGCCCTGCCGGAAGTACTGCGCTACATGATCGAAAACCCTGACATTATCGGTACCGACAACAAAACACTGGCCAAAACACTTGAAACATATATTGCCGACCTTGGCTACAACATCCTCAACAAGAATATTACAGACGAGAGGCTGCACTACTTCGTGCAGACCAATGACGGGCTGGAAGAACTGATCGTGGACGAGACGCTTTTTACCAATCCGCACTACAATGAAGCGATCCATATTCACCAGAAGATCCAGGAGCATATTACAGATGAATTCAAGGACAAAGACCTTCTTGCACTCTTCGCAGAGGTGGAAGCAAGTGCCAAGAAAGGGGCTTATATCCAGCGCTATAAAGGTCTGGGGGAAATGAACCCTGAACAGTTATGGGAGACGACCATGACACCGGAGAACAGACGCTTGCTCCAGGTCAGGATAGATGACAGCGAAGAGGCCAGTGACACTTTCACACTCTTCATGGGAGATGAAGTGGAACCAAGAAGAGCCTACATCGAAAGCCACGCAAAAGATGTCAAGCACCTGGATGTCTAGCATTCATGCTTCTCTCTGAATTTGAAGAACGCCAGCGTCGGTTTAAACTTGCCCTCAGGACAGGTGTTCCCATACTTCTGCTGGTCTCGCTGGTATTCTACAGTCTTTTTTTCAGAAACAGTGCGATCCACTTTGATCTTGAAACGACCTTTGTTATGGTCGGCATTCTTTTTACGACCATCTACTTCATCTATTTTTTAATGGATATCAGTGTCAACGAGACGCTGCTCGACCAGACAACCCATGGATTCAACCAAAAAGCATTTATCACACAGCTTGAGAAATATGCCCCCCGTACACTGGTACTTCTGATCGTTAAGAACCTTTCCACTATCAGTGAGAACTACAGTGCCGACCAGGTTGATCTGCTGCTTTACACCATAGTCCACAAACTCCATCAGGAATTTAAAAAAAACGGGCTGGAGAAAGTACTCATTGCAAGACGGTATGGTGCTGAATTTCTGATTGCTATAGACCGTGACACAGAAGATATAGAAGCGATCATGGATCAATTTATCATGAACAATCAGCGTATTGACACCATTGAGCCGGAGTATGCCTTTGCCGTCGTCACCAATACCGGGAAAGCCCTGGAAAAAGATATTCTTTATCTTAAAGATCTTATTGCCATTCAGGAAGAGAGTTCAGACAAGGAAAACAAACGCGCCCGGGTACAGGATGCTGCCAAACTCTCAGAAACAGAGAACTGTATCCTGGCTGCGCTGAAAGAAGAAAAGATCAATCTCTCTTTTCGTCCTCTGCTCAATACAAGAACAGAGCAGGTAGATATCTATGAGATCTCAGCAAAGCTGTACGACAAAAAAGGCGGTACCATTCTGCCAAAGACCTATCTGCCTGTGATTAACCGGCTGGGTCGCGGACGGGAGTACGATATAGCCCTCTTGAAGCATATTGTTTCACTGCTGCCCCTGACAGACGAACATATTTCCTTCTCTTTCAACCTCTCTCCTTTCTCTTTGAGGGATGAGCATTTTCAGGCGACCTTCTTCTCCCTTCTTGAAGAAACAAAGATCAAGCCTTCCCGACTGATCATTGAACTGTATGAAAGAAAAACACACCACAATCTCAGTAGCTACCTCAAAACACTGAACACATTCAGGGCAAAGGGCATACGTATCGCCATTGACAACTTCGGGTCATCCAATGCCTCTATGGAATATATGAAACACTTCAATTTCGATATGGTGCAGTTTGACCGTGACTATGTTACAAAACTGGATGAGCCTACGACCTGTGCTATGCTCAGCTCCATGGTCTCCATGTCCAAAGAACTGCACATCATTACCGTAGCCAAATGGGTAGATAGGGAATCACAAAAAAAGAAACTTATCGCCACAGGTATTGACTACCTTCAGGGATTTGGCGTAGGCAAAGCACTCACAGAAACACAACTTTTGGAAAAATACAATTAAAGGAACTTTTATGAAATACGGAGAAAAAGAGATACAGGAATTTGACATCAATGCCGATGAGAACTTTTGGCCCAATACCCATGAAAAAAACTATACGATCAATATAGAACTCCCGGAGTTCATGTGTCTCTGCCCCCGTTCAGGATATCCGGACTTTGCAACCATGAAACTCTCTTATGTACCCAATAAAACCGTTATCGAGCTCAAAGCCCTCAAACTCTACATCAACTCTTTCATGTACCGGCATATCTCGCATGAAAATTCTGCCAATGAGATCTTTGATGCACTTTACAGCAGACTGCAGCCAAGGTCCATGAAACTTATTGCCGACTTTAATCCCAGAGGAAACGTGCATACTGTTATTGAGATAGATTCTGAGAAATTTTAACCCATAGTATGTCAATCTGACATATTTTAAAGCCTTCTCTCCCAAATATATTATCATTCTTTCATACAAAAAAAATGGAAGGATGTTCATGATAGATTTTCTCCCGGTCATACACCGCATCAAAGAAATACTTTTAAATGAAAAAAAGAAGTCCCGTATCCTTGACCGGGAGATCGCCTTGGCACTCAAACTTGATCCTCAGTATTTTGCCGTGATCAAACGAAGAAAAAAAATTCCTTATGAATCTATTGCCTACTTCTGCAAAGAATATCATATCAATATGAACTGGGTACTCCTCGGAGAAGGTCCCAGACATTTGACCTGAAATTCATTTACCGCTATAATTATTGCATTGGCGGGTCTTATATCCGCTAAATTATTGTATACAAAGGGTTATTCATGAGTAAGCTTGAAGAAAAAATAGCAAAGTACACTGCTGCAGCAAAAGAGCTGAAGTTGGGACTTGCAGATGATTTCATTGCAAAGGTCACCGGTGCACTCGGTCCATCCATTCACAACAAAGATGCCGAGACCGTTTCCTGTTCTGATAACAGTGAACTTGAAACGGTTAAAAAGAATTTTCTGATCAAAAAGTTGGGTCTTGATGATTCCTCTGCACTTGATGATGCCATCAAAAAAGTATGTGAAACCATGGGAAGCTCCAACCGAAACAAATACCGGGCACTCTTTTATGCCTTGCTTGCCAAAGAATTTGGGAAAGAAGACATTTACGCCTAAATTTTTATAAAGAGGAGATACTGCTTCATCTCCTCATTCTTTCCGAAACCAACGATCTCCATATTTCTGTACTGCGCATTCACATCCATTTTAAGCACATACATCATCACATCCATATCCGCTATCAATAAAGGCGGGATAAGCGCTCCTACCGTGACCCGGGCATCGCTTCCGTCCATTTCGAAGATGAGTTCCCTGCGGACATCGTCCAGATGCCACCGGTTCAACGGTGCCTCACCCGCATAGACAAGTCTATTCACATCGTCAGGGTCGGCTTTAAGCAGTCCCGCCGTTACAGTGTACTCCTCCGCATTGGAGATGGATTCTCTGATGTCTTCTATGAGATCAATGATGACTTTCATATTTTACCTTTTGGTATTTTTGAGTTGAGATTTTTGAAATAGTTAAGATTTTTGTTGAGTTGTATTCAGGTTTGAAAGTTTGGGTAAAGGAGCTTACTGAAGTAAGTGACAGCACCCATCTTTCAAAGATGGATGCAAATCGACGAAAAGATTAGCTATTTCTCTTTTCGATGATCTCTTTGGCTACATTCTGCGGCACTTCTTCATAATGGTCAAACTCCATCGCATACGTTGCACGTCCCTGTGTCATTGAACGCAGATCTGTAGAGTAACCGAACATTTCTGAAAGCGGAACGAAAGCGTTGACGATCTTGTTGCCCGCTCTGTCATCCATACCGTTTACCTGTCCGCGTCTTTTCGCAACATCACCGATAACATCACCCATGAATTCTTCAGGTACTTCTACCTCCACTTTCATCATTGGCTCGAGAATGACAGGATTTGCTTCTCTACAACCTTCTCTGAAGCCCATAGAACCGGCAAGTTTAAATGCCATTTCAGAGGAGTCGACATCGTGGTATGAACCATCATACAGTGTCACTTTGACATCTTCTACAGGGTAGCCTGCCTGAATACCTCTTTGCATTGCTTCCTGTACACCTTTATTGACAGGCTGGATAAATTCTTTCGGAACAACCCCGCCTTTGACTTCATCAACGAACTCGTAACCAAAACCTGGTTCCTGCGGTTCAATTCTGAGGAATACGTGACCATACTGCCCGCGTCCACCGGACTGCTTGGCATACTTGTACTCTTTGTTGACCGCTTTTCTGATCGTTTCACGGTAGGCAACCTGTGGTGCTCCCACTTCTGCCTCAACATTGAATTCTCTCTTCATTCTGTCTACAAGGATCTCAAGGTGAAGTTCACCCATTCCGGAGATAATGGTCTGACCGGATTCTTCATCTGTGTTGACACGGAAAGAAGGATCCTCTGCTGCCAGTTTGCTGAGTGCAATACCCATTTTTTCCTGGTCCGCTTTTGTTTTAGGCTCAACTGCAACGGAAATAACGGGATCCGGGAAGTCCATTCTTTCAAGAACGACTTTATCTTTGTCTGAACAAAGTGTATCACCGGTAGTGGTATTCTTCAAACCAACGACCGCACCGATCTCACCGGCATATATTTCAGACACTTCTTCTCTTTTGATCGCATGCATCTTCATGATACGGCCGACACGCTCTTTTTTCTCTTTGGTAGAGTTCAGTACGTAAGAGCCTGATTCCAAAGAACCTCTATAGACACGGATGAAAGTCAATTGTCCGACGAACGGGTCGGTCATGATCTTGAATGCCAATGCTGCGAATGGGCCGTCATCTGTAGATTCTACAATGACTTCCTCATTCTCATCTTCCATCTTCGTACCTTTGATCGCCGGTGCTTCAACTGGAGACGGAAGGTAATACACAACCGCATCAAGCAGAGTCTGAACACCTTTGTTCTTGAACGCTGTACCAGGAAGCATAGGAACGACATGCATGTTGATACATGCAGATTTGATACCTGCCATGATCTCTTCTGTCGTAAGCTCTTCGCCTTCCATATACTTTTCCATCAGCTCTTCGTTTCCATCGACTTCAGAAATACCTTCGATCAGTTTTTCACGGTACTCTTCCGCCTGCTCCTGAAGCTCCGGGCGGATATCCTGCTCATGATAGGCAGAACCCATTTCCGCATCTGCATCCCAGACGATCTCTTTCATTTTGACAAGATCGACCACACCCTCGAAGTTCTCTTCGGCACCAATAGGAAGCTGTATTACAAGAGGATTCCCTTTGAGCCTGTCACGAATCTGTCTTTCAACCTCAAGGAAGTCCGCACCTGTTCTGTCCATTTTGTTGACGAATACCAGTGAAGGTACACCATAACGGTTTCTCTGTCTCCATACAGTCTCAGACTGCGGCTGAACACCGCCAACGGCACAGAATACAGATACAGCACCGTCAAGGACTCTCATGGAACGCTCAACTTCGATCGTAAAGTCAACGTGGCCCGGAGTGTCGATGATGTTGATCTGCTTGCCAAGCCATTCACATGTCGTCGCAGCAGAAGTAATGGTAATACCTCTTTCCTGCTCCTGCTCCATCCAGTCCATCGTTGCAGCACCATCATGTACTTCACCGATCTTATGTTCAACACCGGTATAGAAAAGGATTCTTTCCGTTGTTGTTGTCTTACCTGCATCAATGTGTGCGGCGATACCGATGTTTCTTACATCTTCAAGTTTATGACTTCTAGGCATACTTTACTTCCTTACCATCTATAGTGTGCAAATGCTTTATTCGCTTCTGCCATTTTATATGTATCTTCTTTCTTCTTGAAAGCAGAACCCTTCTCGGTCGCAGCATCCATAAGCTCGTTGCTCAGGCGCTCCATCATTGTTCTTTCATTTCTCTTTCTCGCTGCATCAACGATCCATCTGATCCCAAGAGACTGCTGTCTTACAGGTCTGACTTCGATAGGCACCTGATAGGTTGCACCACCGACTCTTCTTGATTTTACTTCCATAACAGGCTTGACGTTATCCATCGCTTTGTTGAATACTTCAATACCTTTTTCACCAGTTTTTGATTCAATTCTCTCTAACGCGGCGTACATAACTTTCTGCGCTACTGATTTCTTACCATCAAGCATCACTGCATTGATGAACTTTGTTAATACTTTAGAACCGTATACTGGATCTGGCAGTACCGGTCTGACGGGAGCTTTTCTTCTTCTCATTAAGATTCCTTCAATTTATATAATTTACTCAAGTCTTGTCCCCTAAGGATAATGACAACACCTGTCTCAAGCTCATTTCTAAGCTAAACTTTACTTTTTTTAAACCTTATGCATAATCGTTAGATTATTTTTTAGGCTTTTTAGTTCCGTATTTAGATCTTGCAACGGTTCTTCCATTGACGCCTGAAGCATCCAATGCACCACGAACGATGTGATACTTCACACCAGGTAAATCTTTAATTCTTCCCCCACGTACAAGTACGATAGAGTGTTCCTGAAGGTTGTGACCTTCACCACCGATATAAGAGATCACTTCAAATCCGCTTGTCAATCTTACTTTCGCAACTTTTCTAAGTGCGGAGTTAGGTTTCTTTGGAGTTGTTGTGTAAACTCTGGTACATACGCCTCTTCTCTGAGGACATTTTACAAGTGCAGGTGATTTTGATTTTTTCACTTGCTTCTTACGTTCTTTACGAATCAATTGGTTAATTGTAGGCAAATCGTTTCCTTTCTTTTGTTAGTTTGAATTGAATCTGGCTGTGACACCATATCAAAACCGTCCGGAACTGCTTTAATATAGTCTTACATATAGAAAAATGGAGGTGTATTATATCGAAAAATTCTTGTATTTTTCTGAAAGTGAAAAGAGAAGGATCCTGCATGTATGGCAGAGCGGCTATTCAGGATCACTGGAGATAAAAGACAGGGTCGGGGAAACCGACCCTGAAAGGAACATTACTCTGCAGATGACAGTTTGATATCGTCATTATCGATCATTCCTGTTCCCACAGGGATCAGACGACCGATCACGACATTTTCTTTCAAGTCTTCGAGTGTATCGACCGTACCCGCAATAGAGGCAGAAGTCAAGACTTTCGTTGTATCCTGGAAGGATGCAGCAGAGATGATAGAGTCCGCACCGACCGCCGCACGGGTAATACCTACCAGCATCGGTTCTGCGATCGCAGGTTCACCTCCAAGTGCAAGCACCCGCTGGTTCTCTTCCTTGAATTTACGACGGGAAACGATATCGCCGGCAATGAAGTTACTGTCGCCACTGTCCACCACCTTGACCTGTCTCATCATTTGCGAAGTGACGATCTCGATGTGTTTGTCTGAGATATTAACACCCTGTCTGCGATATACCATCTGTACTTCG
>JALSTF010000034.1 GCA_026983895.1 Sulfurovum sp. | reverse complement strand
AGGATTCGGGTGATTTCAGCGGCGACATCATCAGTACGGCCGGTGTGGGTGTGCGCTATATGACCCCGGTAGGTCCGTTCAAACTCGATGTGGGCTTCAACGTACAGGATCCTTCCATTTACGGGATCCAATTTCAGATAGGGCAGTCATTCTAATGAAAAAGATACTTTATACCTTTTTGACACTTTTTGTTGTGTTGATCGTTCTGATCGTTTTCGCTGCGAACTCTTCCTGGCTCATCAAAAAAGTGGCAGACAAGTTCGCTCCGGAGTACAAAATATCCTACAAGGATATCACGGGCAATCTCTTTACCGGGGTGACGATCGCCGGATTGAAGTTTAACAAAGCACCTATTACCACGGCCATTCGTTTCTCATGGGATCCGTCACGTCTCCTCTATAAACGTGTACAGGTCAATTCCATCACGCTTGAAGATGTCGATGTCGATACGATCAAAGCGCTGATCGCTTCTTTCCCGAAAAGTGCCGAAGACAACAGTTCTTCAGCTCCCTTCCCTCTGGTGGTCAATGTCGACAAGATCCATGTAACGGTCAATCCCTTTGAAGAGCAGGGTATCTCCTTTGAGAAAACGGCTGTAGATATAAAAGATCTCTCCTATGAGGCTGACAGTATTGAGGTGGGCAGTCTCAAGGCCGATATCGAGACCGATATCGCCAAGCTGGAACTCGATGCCTCGCTTGAGAAGAAAAAACTGAGCGTCAATGTGCTCAAACTCACCGATATCGATACGGTGGCACTCGAAGCTCTTCTGCCTGAAGCAGATGCCAATGCGAGCAAAGAGAAGGTATCTGAGGCATCCAAGACAGAAGATGAGGCGGCTCCAAGCCCTTTCATTCCCCAGCAGGTCGAAGTACATAATCTGCTCGCTTCTATCAAACCGCGCCTTTACGAGAGTGTGAGGATCGACAAGGTCGAACTGCGTCTGCATGGTGTTGCGGTCGATATGAAGCGTGCGATGGCACAGAAGGGGAAGGCGGTTGAAGTGGAGAGTCTCTCCCTGCTTGCAGAGAGTAACGTTTCGGTCGCAGATCTTGATGCCAGTCTCAAAGGAGACACGCTGACCATTGAGAAGATCGATCTCGAAGATGTCAATGTTACGGCGATCATGGCGCTGCTTCCCAGGGAGAACAATGCCACAGCCTCTGCGGATGAAGCACAGCCGCAGAAGCAGGAAGAGAAATCCGATCTGATGAACCCGATGGTACCGCATTTCGTGGTACTGCGATCTCTGAAGACCACATTGACCCCGGCACAGTTTGATCCGCTCAAGCTCAAACATCTGCTGCTTGAGGTGGCAGATCTGCATTTTGACACACGTAAACTCATGGCGCAGAAGGGCTCTATTGACCTCAATGCCACGACCAATCTGAGTGACCTTGTGCTGCACGGAAATATCAAAAACAACCAGCTCAAGGGGAGCACGAAGCTCACGCCTGAGAAGGAGCTCTTCTCTCTCTACGCGCCGACACTGCGCCCTGAAGCCTTCAGTGACATTACCATCGACATCGATGCTTCCGAGGAACGTGTCGTTGCCGATATCTCTATGCAGGCGAAGCAGATACTCAAGGCAGCTGAGCAGAATACCAGTGCGGAACAGAATATGACCGTCGTTTCTGCTGACGGCAATTTGAGTACCGAGACGAATACAACACTGGCGGCGAACGAGCAGAATGCTACACAGTTCAATGTCGATATCGATTCCCTTGGAAGCCATATCGTCTACAGCATCGAGGGCGGAAAAGTCGATGCCAACACCACACTGCGGGTCTCGACACCCTACACCGAAAAAGTGACTCTGTGCAATCTTTTGACAAAGGATGAAGGCATCCATTACGAAGGCGCACTGACAAGTGACAGCATCAAAGGGCTCGATGCCAATCTGACCGCAGCGCTCAAGGGTCTGCATATCGTCTACAGTGGGGATCTTTCCCAGATCACGACCGATATTGAATCAGAGGGGCTCAAAGGCTACTTCAACTCCAAAGATCTTAACAAAAGTGCGCGTTTCCACCTTGAGACCAAAGCACCTCTGAAGCTCGACACTATGTTCCCGCTTCCCGAGAAACTCAAAGGCAGCCGCCTTGGGGCAGTCATCGATGTACCGGTGAATATGCAAAAGCCGCTGCCCATCAAGGCAACAGCGACGGTACGCTCCAACCTGGCCAACCTTGATGCGACACTCTCCTACGGGAAGAAGATACTCCTGCAAAGTACGACACGCATACCCAAAGATTCGCTGCTGAAAAATATCGATAAACATATCAAATGGCAGGCGATCTCTCCGCTGCAGGCCAATGTCACGGTGGGAGAAAGGAGCATTGATGCCCTTGTCAAATCGAGCAAGCTCAGAATGGACCTGGGGATGAAACCCTATGAGGGTAGCGTTTCAGGAAAGATCAAACTCGCAGGTCTTAGTGCCACACTCAACGGTCTTGGGGGAAAGGATGTCGTCATCAGCAGTGATGTGAGTTCCTTCAGCGTACTGATGGACACCATCCGCCAGTTCTATGCTATCGACACACTGCCAAAGGTAGAGGGCAAGCTCGACATCAAAGCGGTCATCAAACCCAACGGCAATGCCAAGCTGACGCTCAGCGCACCCGAAGTGCTCTACCATGCAGACAGAAAGACCGTGCATAAACTGGACAATGTCAAGATCACCCTGGGACAGACCCAGAGGAAAGTGATGCTCGACTCCTACAATGTGGAGTACAACACCATGCACTTCTTCTCTACAAAACCCTCGGTGGTTGACCTTAAAGACGGTGTGGCTACAGTCAAGCAGCTTTGGCTTAATGACGAGCTGAAGGTCACAGGGAAACTCGATACGAAAACAATGAAAGGTGAACTTTTTGCCAATGCGGACAGATTTCAGTTCTCACAGGAGATGATCGATCTTGAGAGTCAGATCGGTATTAAAACGAAGTTTAACGGTCCAAATACTACAGTGACGGGGAATATCTCACTACTTGGTGGTGATATTCACTACGATATGGGCAAGAAGAGCTTTGCTTCCGACAGTGATATTGTCATTGTACAGCAGATGAAAAAAGAAGAAGCAAGCCCCTTTATGGACAATCTCAGCATCAAACTCAAGATTGATTCGAAAAAGCCTTTGATCTATAAACAGGGCCCGGTGAATATGAAAGCCAATATCGATATGCGGGTTTTGAAATCCATCAAATCCGATATTTTGGTACTCGGCTCGATAGACCTTGTCAAAGGCGGCTGGTACGATTTTCAGGGGAAGCGTTTTGTTCTTGAGAAAGGGCATATCTATTTAACGGGTGACCCCAAGAAACCTATTTTGGATATTGAAGTGAAGTATCAGGCGCAGGATCATTTGATCACCATTGCGGTCTCCGGTACGCCTGAAGCACCGGTGATCAATTTCTCCTCCATACCGAGTTTGAGTAAAGAACAGATACTTTCAGTCATTCTGTTTGATTCCGAATCGGGTGCGGGAAGCAACAGCAGCGAAGATATGATGAAAATGATGGGTGGTGCCATGGCAAAATCCGCACTCTCCGATATGGGGGTAAAGATCGATCATCTTGTACTCGGCCAGCATGGAGATGTGGAGATAGGGAAAAAACTGACCGACAAGATCACGGTGATCTATATCAATGACGAGATACCGGAGATCAAAGCAAAATACAGATATTCGAAAAGTACGGAAGGTATCCTGACCGTAGATGAAATATCCCAATCGCTTGATGTCGTATACAAGAAAGATCTGAGCGGGGATGATATTATTAAATTTGTCGGGGGAAAAAGGAAGAAGTAGTTTTCAGGAGAGCCGGTTCCTGAAGTCTTCGTAACCGAATTCACGCACAATTTCGATGCTGCCGTCAAGCCTTTCTATGGCGATACTTGGCAGTTTAATTCCGTTAAAGGTGGTCGCTTTGACCATGGTATAGTGCATTTGGTCTTCAAAAATGATACGATCTCCCGTCTGAAGCGGTATGTCAAAACTATAGTCACCCATGATGTCTCCGGCAAGGCAGGTATTGCCTGCCAGTCTGTAGGTATGTGCTTTCTCTCCTGCTTTTCCGGCACCGCGTACTTCAGCACGGTAGGGCATAATGATCGTATCGGGCATATGGGCTTCCGCAGAAGTGTCAAGGATGGCGATATCGATACCGTTATGAACAATGTCCAGCACGGTAGCGACAAGCAGTCCTGCCTCCCAGCCGACCGCTTCTCCCGGTTCAAGATAGACGTCTACACCGTATCGTTCGCGGAAACCGGAGATCAGACCGATCAGTTTTTCGACATCATATCCTTTTCGCGTAATATGGTGGCCGCCTCCGAAATTGATCCATTGCATTTTGGGGATATAGTTGCCAAATTTCATTTCAAAATGTTTCAGTACATTTTCCAATGCCCCGCTGTCCTGTTCGCAAAGGGCATGAAAATGCAGGCCGTCAAGCCTTTCAACGATACTTTCATCAAAATTTTCAAGGGTGGTCCCCAGCCTGGAATGGATGCCGCAGGGATTGTAGATCTCTTTGGGTGACTGGGAGTATTCGGGATTCACACGCAGGCCCAGAGAAAGTGCCGGATTGGTTTCTTTGGCTTTTGGGGCAAAACGTTTGAACTGGGCAGGAGAGTTAAAGACAAGATGATGCGAAATGTCTGCGATCTGTCCGATCTCTTCCTCTTTGAATGCCGGAGCATAGGTATGTACTTCTCTTC
>JALSTF010000033.1 GCA_026983895.1 Sulfurovum sp. | reverse complement strand
GGCGGCAGGGAAGGGAGGGGAAGTTTTATACTCTTCTATTTTGAAGGCGGACCTGTGGTAGCGGAAATTGCTGTCAACACGGCAGAGTTTGTGCAGTGTAGAATGCATCGCAATGATCGCCAGTGAAAAGTACCGTCTGGTATAACCCCGTAAGTGTTTCATATGCGGATTTTACAGTAATTTAAATAAAATAAAGTATAATCCCTGTCAATTATATTTATTACGATTCAGGAGCAATTTATGGCAATAGAAACAGTCGCATCGACAGATGCATTCAAAGCATTGGTGGAAGAAGTAAAAGGAATGGACGGTTACAGAGAGCCTATGGCTTTTGGTATTGCACGTGTGGACAGAGGACAGAAGAATGCAGAGAAGGTCCTTCAGGCGAACTTCGGGCTGATCAACTGGAAAGAGAACTACGGATCGGCCGCTGTGTTCATCAAGGCGCTTGAAGAAGCCAAATGCAAGGTTGATTTTTCAGGTTCTGAGTTCGTAGCGACTATCAACGACAACTTTGTCAGCAATGCCATGGCGGCTTTCGCCCCGTACCTTGCCGAAGCGACAGGCGAAGCGCACAAGAATGTACAGGTGGTCAAAACACTTTCAAAGATGGAAGATATCGGGAAGAACTTCCGTATCGTATTTTTGTTTGAAGATGCCAACCCGGAATCGGTCGAAGCGGTCTATCTGAAACTCTATGCCCTTTCTTTGAAAAAAGCGGCACTCAGAAAAGTGAACCTCAACGGTGCTTTCGGCATCCTTTCCAACGTGGCATGGGTAGGAAATACACCGTATGAACTTGACTACCTCAGGGAGAATGAGATAGAGATGAAACTCAACGGTACCTACCCGACGGTGGATTCCGTGGACAAGTTCCCGAGATTCCTTCAGCATGTGATCCCCGATGACAATACGCGTATCCTTGAAGCCTCCAAAGTGCGAATGGGTGCGCAGCTTGCAGCGGGTACAACGGTCATGCCGGGTGCTTCCTACATCAACTTCAATGCCGGTACGCTCGGACCTGTGATGGTCGAAGGGCGTATTTCCTCTTCCGCGATCGTGGGTGCGGGTTCGGATGTCGGCGGGGGTGCGAGTATCCTCGGTGTACTCAGCGGAACGGACGGTAACCCTATCAGCATCGGAGAAAATACTTTGCTTGGGGCCAACTCGGTCACAGGACTGCCTTTGGGTGACGGCTGTATTGTCGATGCGGGTCTGACCATACTGGCGGGAACAAAGATCAAGATCGCTCCGGAAGAACTGGAGAAGATCAAAGCGGCGAACCCCGAGGCGAAGCTGGACAACAAGACCACTTTCAAGGGAGAAGAGCTTCAGGGACTCAACGGTATACACTACCGCCAGAACTCTACAACGGGAGAGACGATCGCCCGAAGAAGTACACGTGAAGTGAAACTGAACGAAGACCTGCACTGATGAGTGAAGACGATATCGATATCCTTAAAAAGGTAACACTGTTGGGGATTTTGAACAAAAAATCTGATGAGAATCTGAGTGATATACAGGTCATGCTTGTCGAGACAGGGATGTACACGATGAAAGAGGCCAAGCAGATATTCAAAATGCTCAAAGAGGAACAGTTCCTGGTGAACGGGGAATTGAGTGTGAAGGGGATCACCGAAGCCAAGGCGGCCGAAGCGATGTTCAAGCAGTAGGGAGTATGCCTTACCTTATGCTATACTTTGCTTTCAGATAAACGCGTAGGTGGGATCTCCCACCTTTTCATTTGTATGCTGTGATTTTTAGATGACGTTGGGTAAACCCACCCTACGCGGATTTTTTTGCAGTCAATCATCATACTTTAAAAGGAAAAAAATGCGTGTAGACAAATGGCTTTCGGCGGTGAATGTGGTCAAGAGGCGTACGGTCGCTACCGATATGCTCAAGTCGGGCGTGGTCTATGTCAACGGGATGAAAGCCAAAGCCTCCAAAGACCTGAAAGTGGGGGATAAAGTGACCATCGAGTACCTCAAGGGGCCGAAGTCATATGAAGTGCTGCAGATCCCGGCGACCAAGACGATCCCCAAGAGTCAAAAAGAGGAATACGTAAAGGAGTTGTAGGATGGAGATAAAAGAGCAATTTGAAAAACTATTTAATAACGAAATGAATGAAGCAGAAGCGCGTCAGCTTCTGGTCGATCTTTATGAAAAAGGGGAGAGTGGAAAGGATATTGCAGCAGCGGCACAGGTAATGCGTGAATATTCGGTGAAACTGCCTATTCCCAAAGAATTGCAGGAAAAGGCTATCGATGTTGTAGGAACAGGCGGAGATAAAAGCGGCAGTTTCAATATCTCTACAACGGTCTCTTTGCTGCTTGCCTCCATGGGATGTGTGGTAGCCAAGCACGGCAATCGTTCCATTACTTCGAGTTCCGGTTCGGCAGATGTACTGGAAGTATTGGGTATCAATCTCGATCTGAGTGTAGAGAATCAGGTCAAAATGCTTGAAGAGACCGGATTTTGTTTTATCTTTGCAATGAATCACCATCCGGCGATGAAGCATATCATGCCTATTCGGAAATCTATAGCGCATCGTACGATATTCAATATCCTTGGTCCTTTGACAAACCCCGCTGGTGCAAGAAGATACCTGCTTGGAGTCTTTGACCCAGCGTTTATCAGACGCATGGCAGAGGCACTGATAGCATTGGATGCCCAGCGTGCTTTTGTTGTCAGCAGCTATGATGGAATGGATGAGATCTCTATTTCAGGGAAAAGCGCCTTTGCCTATGTGGAGAATGGTCAGATTAGTGAAGGTGAGATAGATCCGGAGGCATATGGTTTCAAACTGGCTCCCAAGGAGGCGATTCTTGGAGGTGATGCAACACTGAATGCGGAGATTACCAAAGATATTTTTGATGGTATCGAAATGGGTGCAAAACGTGATATTGTATTATTGAATGCTGCTTATGCACTCTTTGCAGATGGCAGTGTAAGGGATATTCAAGAAGGAATTGAACGTGCAAAAGAGACTATAGACAGTGGCAGGGCGATTGAGCATCTTGAGAAGATTGTTTCTGTCAGTGCACAACTGGGGGATGCGTGTCAACGCTAAAAGAGATCGAGGCTTCAATTGAAGAGATCGATCGTGTTGTATCATATCTTGACAAGGCATTGCCATCACATGCTATTATTTTTCTTCGGGGTGATCTCGCTGCGGGAAAGACGACGTTAACACAGGTGATTGCAAAATCTAAAAAGATAGCATCAGAGGTTACCTCGCCTACTTTTTCACTTCAACAGTGCTATGTTTCTCAAAATGGAGAGAATCTTTATCATTATGACCTTTACCGTTTGGAACATGACGCGTTCATGTCGATGGGCCTCGTCGAAGAGTTTGAGAAGCCGGGCTGGCATATGGTGGAGTGGGGCAGTGATACCCTTAAAGCCTTTTTAGAGGGGGTAGGGTATAATGTGACCATTGTTGCCATTGAACCTTTTGAGGGAAAACGAAAATACACGATAGAGAACTGAATGCATACACTCGAAGCCGAACATCTCGCCAAGACCATCAAGAAGACCAAGATCGTCCATGACATTTCCCTTGCTGTCAAAAGCAAAGAGATCGTCGGGCTTCTGGGGCCCAACGGAGCGGGGAAGACCACCTCTTTCTACATGGTCTGCGGCCTGACGGGGGCGACGGAAGGCAAAGTGTACCTGGACGGCGAGGATCTGACCGATCTGCCGTTGAGCAGGCGGGCACAGATGGGTATAGGCTATCTGCCGCAGGAATCAAGTATATTCAAGGATCTCACAGTCGAAGAGAACCTTCTGATCGCCGCAGAAGCTCTGGAACTTCCCAGGGAAACCGTACAGCCCCGCATCGAGAAACTCCTGGAAATCTTCAATATCGAACCGATCCGTTCCCGTATCGGTATCCGTTTGAGCGGCGGGGAGCGGCGAAGGGTAGAGATCGCAAGGGCGCTGGTAGGCGAGCCGAAATTCCTTCTTCTGGATGAACCGTTCGCGGGTGTTGATCCTATCGCCGTACTGGATATCCAGAATATCATCCGCCAGCTGGTGGAGCTGGATATGGGGATCCTTATTACTGACCACAATGTACGCGAAACCCTGGGGATCTGCGACCGTGCCTATGTGATGCGCAGCGGCGAGATGCTGGCAAGCGGTACGAGTGACGAGATCGCCAATGATGAGAATGTACGGAAGTATTATCTGGGTGAGCATTTTACGTTCTAAGAGGGCTGAAAATATTTTTTGCGCAGAAATGGTACCTAAAGGGCTGGGTATTTATCTACCTAAAGTCCAAATTTTTCTTAGGACGGTGGATGAATTCACCCTACGCGGTATAAACAAAACCGGGATACAGTATGAGATTATCTGAAGTGAAAAAATTTCTTGATAAAGAAGCAGAGAACAGAAACAGCATCGATGAACTTTCCTATGATCGTCCTGACCCCCTGCTCATTGCTTCACCATACCGGGATGAATCCATGGCCCTGATCTGTGCACTTTTTGCCTACGGCAATGCCGGGCAGATCGTCAAATTCCTTGAAAGTCTGGATTTCTCCCTGCTTGATGCTCCTGAAGGGAAGATACGGACTTCTTTGCAGCAGCACTACTACCGTTTTCAGAAAAGCGAAGATGTCGCGGCACTTTTTATCGCATTGAAGCGTTTGCGATCGGTAGAGAGTATCGAAAATGTCTTTTACGCAGGCTACAGAAAAGAGGAGAATATACTTGACGGGCTCTGGCATTTCATGAAAAT
>JALSTF010000032.1 GCA_026983895.1 Sulfurovum sp. | reverse complement strand
AAGTTCACCGATCGCTTGTCGTCCTTTATATCCTGTAAAATCACATGCCTTGCATCCAACAGCTCTGAAGTAGAGTTTATCGGAGGGTACGCCGATCTCTTCCGTAACTGCTGCAGGAAGCGGAGCTTCTTCTTTGCAGTGTACACAAAGTCTACGTGTCAATCTTTGGGCCAGTACACCCAACAGTGTTGCCGAAATAAGAAAATTTTCGATACCCATATCCATCAAACGGCTTAAGGAGGAAGTGGAGTCATTGGTATGAAGGGTGGAAAGCAGCAGGTGGCCTGTCAAGGCAGACCTCAATGCAATATCAGCGGTTTCCGAATCACGTATCTCCCCGACCATAATAATATCGGGATCCTGCCTCAAAATAGAGCGAAGGCCCGCAGCAAAGGTCAACCCTACTTTTGTATTGACCTGGATCTGGCTGATATTGTCTGCGTTATACTCCACGGGATCCTCTACGGTAATAATATTCTTATCAGGTGTGGCGATATGCTGCAAACAGGCATGCAGGGTCGTTGATTTACCTGAACCTGTCGGTCCGGTGACGAGTATCATGCCATGGGCATGATTGAGAAGTTTATAGAGATTTTTGGTCACTTCTTCCTGAAAACCAAGAGATTCCAGAGTAGGTATATGCTCGCTTTGTGCCAAAATCCTCATGACCACACGTTCCCCATGGTATGTGGGGAGCACAGAAACCCTTACATCAAGTGTTTTTCCAGAGATGGCTATCTGGGTACGCCCATCCTGAGGCACCCTTTTTTCCGAGATATCCAGACTTGAAATGACTTTGATACGGTTGATCACCAGGCCTATGATACTTTTTTCTAGATCTAAATGTTTTTTTAATGCTCCATCGATACGCAGACGGACTTCGCCTTTACGCTCACCGCTTTCGATGTGAATATCACTTGCCCCTTTTTTAATAGCTTGAAAAAAGAGTGAGTTGACCAGTTTGATAATGGGAGCGGATTCTTCATTGGAGAGAAGATCCTGAGAGTTGCGAATAAAGTCAAGGAGATCGGACTCAGCTTCGATGAGCTCTTCAGATGTCGTAGACATTTCTTCAAAATCCGAACCGGTCTGTATCTCGAGGAATTTATTTTTAAGACGGACAAAACTTTCGGTATCTACCATGACCACAGGGTAATCGATGGAAAGTTTTGCGAGATAGTTCAGCGCATCGGCCAAACTCTCCTGTTGGACGACACAGCTTTTGATATCATCGATCATACTGAAAAGCAAAGAGTGTTTGAGAGCAATTTTGTGATTGACATTCTCTTCCCATAACGGCTCCAGATTGACATCCTGCAGTTGTGGGAATTGCATCAGAATTCCTCCTCTGCCTGTTTTAGCAGATCCAGGTTACTGACGGGAGAATGCTTTTTAGGATAGCTTGAAACTGAAATAGAACTGGTCTCATTTTCCGGAGCTGAGATATACGTCTTTTTGCTGTGTTTTTTCCCTTTGTTCTTTTCCAGTGCCGATTCGACAAGTCTGTTGTAGCGTACCTGTACTTCTTCAAGCTCGGCCAACATTCTTTTAAGACGCTGCAAGTCCCCGCTTTTTCTAACGATATAGGGTGTAAGATAAATGACCACATTCTGTTCTCTTTCTACATCAGAGGTATGCGTGAACAGGAGTTCCCCAAGGACAGGAACATCTCCCAGGAAAGGTACTTTTTGTATGCCCTTTCCTCCGGCTTTTTTGATAAGTCCTCCAAGGATAATGGTTTCTCCGTTGCGTACGATAGCATTGGTTTTCACTGTCCTTTTTGTTGTTGTCGGCCTGTCAGCCACCTGTTCGGAGGAAGGATCGATATCTTCAAGCTTTGTTTCTATTTCCAAGGTGACCTGGTTATTGCTTGAGAGTCTCGGTTTGACTTTGAGTGTCAGTCCGATATCTTCTCTTGAATAATTGTTGATCACATTGGAAACTGCGGTAGTCGACTGTTGTGCCTGCGTCAAAATAGATCGGGTCTGGCCCACATAAATCTCTGCCTCTTTGTTATTTGTGCAGAGAACAGAAGGTTCGCTCAAAAGACGTGCTGCACCGTTTTTCGCAAGAAGATCAAGTGCTGCCCCCAGTGCGAAAGCCTTGTCTGTCGAATCAAACTTGAATGCAGGGTTATTCTCCTGAATGACATTTCCGTTCGCATCGGTATAGGTCTTGGTGTTGTTGGTATTCAAAAAGCCGAGCAGTGCAGGGGACATCTGCAGTGCATTGGCCCCCATGTTTCCGGCAAGGGTAAAGAGTCCTGAAGAAGTGATCGTACCTCCGTTCATTCCATATTTCAAGCCCACTTGCTCTGCCAAATTCTTATCGATTTCGACGATCTTTGCCTTAACATAGACTTGCACTTTCGGGATATCTATTTTTCGTACGGTTTCACGAATGTTCTTGATCTGTTCTCCTGTAGCGAGGACAATGAGTGCGTTACGTTCTATATCGGAAACAACCATCGCTTTGCTTGGCGGCTTGGCACCTTTTTTGGGACGTCTGATTGCCACATTATTCATTTGGGAGATCAATTTGCTCATGATCTTTTCCATATCTTCTACATTGGAGTTTTTCAAACGTAATACATACATTTTTTGCGTCTGGTCATCCCCTTCTCTATCAAGTTGCTTGATATATTTTATCATTTTATTGTCATTATCGGTTTTACCTACAAGAATCAGTGAATTGGTTGCCTCATCTTTAAATATATCCACTTTTTCACTTTGTATGGTTTGCGGGAAAAGTTTTTTTGCCATATTCTGTACATTGGGAAAGATATCTCTTGCACTTGCATAATGTAATTTGACAACCACTGAACGTTTAGCCCCCCTCTTTTCGATTGCTTTAATGATTTTCGAGATAGAACGCAGGGTACGGGGTGTCGCTGTGATAGCCAAAACATTATTCTCTTTAAAAGAGATCACTTTATCATTTCTATGTAAAAGAGGTTTGATCTTTGCCCGGATAACGGCAGCATTGGAATTGTGCAAAGGGAACATGACGGTCTCCATGGTTTCACCATTGATCGTACTGCTGACATTAAGGCCCTCTCCTGCCGCAGTAGAGCCTTTAACCACTTTATAGAATTCTCCCTGGTCTATAAGGGTCAAGCCCTTGCTTCCGAGAATAGAATTCGCCAATGGGATCAGTGCACTTTTTTTAATGGGTCGGGTAGTTATAAAATTGATCTTCCCTTTTAAGTCAGCATCTATAAGAATATTTTTATTTGTTATTTTTGAGACCATTTCAATAAAATCTTTAACACTGAGATCGCGGAAATTTACATTGACAGTTTCTTCATCCTCCGCATGCAATATTATTGTAAAGACAACCAGTACGCTTAAAAGCAATTTAATTAATTTCATATTCTAACTCCATTTCTTTATTTCCTCTTTCAATAACTAATGTTAAATTAGCTACATTTTCAATATTTTTGTATGCATTGAATGCTGCATTGTAACTATTTATTTCCTGTCCATTTATTGATTTGATGATATCTCCGCGCCTTACACCAAGTTTGGCAAAGGGACTTCCTCTTTTAACAAAAGTAATTTTAAATTTAAGTCCATTACCACTTTTCATTTCTTGAATCCCGATATTTTTGTATATATCATCCATATTTGTGGCATAATGTTTTAAAAGTGATTTATCGATGATCTTATGATCTCCCGCATCTATCACTTCCCCTTCAATCGCAGATGAATCATTAGTGTTTGAGGATATAGAACTTTCTATACCCCCTGAAGTGCTTGCCTCTTTTTCTGTGATCAAATCAACCCTGTAAGTTTTTCCGCCTTTACTGAATAAAGCATAAGTACTTCCCGCATCTTCCAGCATAAAGCCATTAATCTCTTCGCCTTTTTCAAGGATTTTGCTTTTATGTTTATAGACGACTGTGACTACGGTCTTATCAGGTGCGTTATAGATAGCAAGAAGCTCAAGATCCTTAATGTTCCCATGCGCCTCCGATGGTTTGATAGCCTTTTTGGGTGCGGCTTTATTGGGAGAGAGGTTGACTCTATAGTAAAGTGATTTCCCTCCTGCCTCTTCTGTCTTGTTGATACCTGAAGCGGGCAGATAGAACAGTTCTATTGCCAGCCAAAACAGTTTGACCAGAAGCAGAATGGCTAAAAATATCAATGACCATTTTATCAATGAGGGTTTAAAAAGTTGTTTCATAATACAATCCCTCCTTCCCTTCTTTGAGCTGATGTTTGAGCGGCCCAAGCGTTCCGGTTTTGGTGAAATCAAGGTGTACTTTGTGTGTTGCAAGATCTATTTGACCTTTCGCTTTGCCAAATGCTCCACTGCCCTCTATATTGATATGCAACGGTGAGAATATCCATGTAGAGCAATGTGCCTCATCTATTTTAGTAGGCATCATGGAGCGCAAAGAATCGTCAAGTGCTATTTTGTCTATTTCCAGAGAGCTATAAAAAAGCAGAGTAAAAAAGGAAGCATGTTTTACATGGATCAGATCAATACCTTTTAGAAAGACAGTGGCATCATCAACCGTCAAAGAAAAAAGTCCCTCGCTGATGTGGCCTTCATTGATGACAATGCCCTGCTTTTTAAGTTCTTGCTCTACTTTATAGTAGAGGTTGCGCTTGGGCATGAAGAGCACGAATGCAAACCAGACAGCGAATAGGATCATAAAGGCTTTTTTTACCACTTGCATTTGAACTCCACATTAAATGTATCACCTGATCTTGTGATCTTGAAAGAGATAATCTGTACTGCAAGGTTCATGGCCCGGGTCACCAACTTGTTCAGTTCTTTGGGTGTCAGGTTGCTGTAGTGTGCAGTGAGTTTCTTCCCTTTTTTACTCCAGCTTACTTTTGAAACAGGTACGATACTCTTCAGTTTATCTATTTTTTTGGAAAGGCCCTTGTCCCCCCAGATACGTTTGAGGGCAATGATCTCCTTGAAATCTTTTACGGAGTGCTTCATCTCGAAGAGCTGTTGGGCCTGTTTGTCTATTTGGCTGTTCTTGTAAAAGAATGCACTCAACATGAGTATAAAGGAGACCAGTACAATCAGTTCATTTCTATAGCGATTCAGGTTCATACTTCCCCCTCGATCACAACGATGTTGCTGTTCTTACCGCTTTTGACAGAGAAATGTGCTTTTTTTGCCAGTGTTTCAACTTTTTTTACAATCTTGCTGTTTTCACAAGAGAATATGACTTTAAATTTCTTTTCGTTCATCTCGAAAGTATTGAGGCGGACACCCTTGAAGATCATTGTACCCAGCGTTTTGATGATCTCCCGTTTATGCCGTTCCTTCGTATCGATCGTTCGGTATTTCAGTGCGACACTGTCTCTTTGGATCTTGCTCTGGAGGGACGGATAGGATGAAAGAAGATCCTGCATCTTTTTTTCCTGCATTTGCAGACCTTTTGTATACTGTCTTCCCTCAACAAAGAAGACTGCAGCGAAGATCAGAAAGACAGTTGCAAGGAGGATCGTCTCCTTTTTATTGATGAGCGTACTGCCTCCCGAAAGGCTCACTCCCGATCTGGGAGTAAAACGCTCATCAAACACAGCGGTTTCATGATCTTCAGAGAGTATGCCTGTGGGTACAAGTGCCACTGAACCGTCTATGTTCATGAGTACTTCTTTCTCTCCCAGTACAACAGGATCTTTGAACATGTCTCTGGATTGCTGCGCAAAGAAGATCTTGGAGAGGTGTTCCGGTGCGATACCTTTAGTGAGAAGAAAATCCCTGATCTTCTCAGGCTCATAGGCAATAAAAACCCAATGGTCATCTTCTCTGAAAACGAAATACGCATAGGCTCCTTCCTCATCCAGAAGTCCATCAAAGAGGGAGGGTGCGATCTTTTTGGCCTGATAGAGGTACTTAACTGGAAGTTCCTCTTGCTTCATGGTATAGAACTGTGGTGTAAGCATGACATTGACAGTGTGGTCAAGAGAGACCGGATGCATCTCTCTGTGCACGATCAACAGTTCTTTATTGCTTCCCATTAAATTCAAAATCTTTTACCTCTCCTTGACTATCAATAAATGTAAATGCATATCTTACTTCACGATATGTATACTGTACATCACACTTTGCTTCTTCCATAAAATCTTCTGCATAAAGTTTAGGATCGTATTTTTCTCCGCGCTTCTGTAAAAAATCTTTTAATTTTGTCACACCTTCTGACCACTCACTTTTCACAGTTTCAATATCCATATCAAACAGCAAAGATATTAATTCCGCTGAAAGATAATCTCCATCCATAAGATCAATACCTTTTGAAAAGAAAAAAAACTTTTTCCATTCAATTTCAGAGATCTTCCTGTCATCTACTTCAAATTGATAGCGTTCCAGAACATGTTGAAATTGTTTGAACGAAATAATACCATTTTTTTGTGGAAGTCTGGTATCATCATCGTGTACCAATGCTTTGCTGCTGCTTCCAATCTCTTCAATAAGCAATTCATGCAGCCTTTCAGCATCTACGATATTGTACTTTTGAGCAAGCCCTTCAAATACTTTTACCGCGATATTGTACTGTTCGGCCATGGTACTGTTGTCCTCATCTCCGAGCCAATTGATATTGACACCGTTTGCGATAGGAGCGCATTTCAAAATGACATTAAAACGGTTATCTGGTGATGTCAATGGAACCGGCATCAAATAGAGCGTTGCAAAAAGTGTTTTTTTTTCTTTAAATCCTTTGATCGTTTTTTTGATATCAGTATAATAGAGATTTCCCTGGATCAATGCATTGGTTGAAAGGGCATTTTTCCTGACTTCATCAAAATAGCCGAGGAGAACACCCGTGAGTGCAATAAGTACCGATAAAACAGAAAGTGTAATAAGCAGGGCAAAACCTCTGCGCATAGACGTGACTGTTCCTTCAATTTTTGTGGGTTTATCCATATACAAGCTCTATTAAAGTAAAATTCTCTACTTAAAATCCGGTATTATATCCAAACAAACTAAGGAAAGATATGCAAAAAAATAGAATAGTATCAGTAAGAGCAGGTTTTTCACTCATTGAATTACTTATCGTTATCGTTATATTGGGCGGGCTTGTCGCCGTTGTTGCACCGGGTCTGATGGATTCTGCAGATCAGGCAAAAAGAGATACGGTCTGCCTTAAAATGAATGATATAGGGAAAAGGCTCGATATGTTCAAGCTTGACAATGGTGTCTATCCTGATACCGAAGAAGGGCTTCAGGCCCTGGTAGCCAACCCGGATCCGGAAAAGTATCCTAATTACAGAGCAAAACCTTATTTGAAAAAGCTGCCTAAGGATTCATGGAAAACACCTTTTGTCTACATCAAAAAAGGTGACAGTTTTGATCTTGTCAGTTTTGCAGCTGACAGAAAAGAAGGGGGAGAAGAGAATAATAAAGATATACTCTTTTCAACGTGTAACAAATAGAGCAGAGGATGTTCTCCTTAAGGTGCAAAACGGCAAGAAGCGCTTTTACTCTACTTGAACTTCTTATCGTGATAGTGCTTGTTTCCATTGTCTATTTTCTTGGGTTCAATGGTGTAGAAAAACGCATAAATGTGCCCAAAGCACTTACTCCGCTCAATTTGAAATCAACCATTGTCCATTCAGAATTCTTTAGCGGAGAAGGTACTTTGCTCTGTATCAATCAATGTAAAAACTGCTATATACGCGAAAATATCAACACGCCGTTCCAAGCGTATAAAAACAAAGTGGATCTCGCCGGAACCAGGGCTTATACGCTGGACAGATACAACGCACTGAATGAAATTGAACCGGGACGCTACCAGGACCAACGAATCTGCCTTGAAATGAATTTCTATAAAAACGGAAGTTCAACGCAACTTGTATTGGAAAATAAACATGGCATCTATTTCCTTCCCTCATTTTTTGGTGAACCCAAAAAAGTGGATTCGCTTGAAGAAGCGAAAGCACTTTGGCTGGCAGATGAGAAGAATATAGCAAATAGCGGAGATTTTTATTGAAAAGACTACGAAGCGCTTTTACTATTATTGAAATCCTCATTTCTGTTATTATTATTTCTTTTTCCATTGTATATGTCTTAAAGATACATGGCCAGAATCGTGAACATATAATATATATTTCTCATAGAAACAAATCTTCACTGGAGGATTCGCTTTTTTTAACCGATAATGCAGCTCAATACCATAAAGAGAAAAAAGATGCGTATGAAGTATTGCAGCCCTATTTCAAAATTGATAAATTGAAGAGTAGAGAAATATTGAAAAACGTCAGCAGGACTTTTTTTATTCCTGAACCTATCAACCTTATATCAGATGAAGAGAACGGACCTTCTGCAACAGTCCAGGAGATAAAACTTAAAGATAAATACTCCTCTTCGTATTTCCGTTTTAAAATCAATACATTTTAAGTTATGTTGTATCTGGTTTATCATAATTTTGCCATATGTTCTGGATGAAATGTTGAACAAAATCAAATTTTGATATACTCTAGTCAAATATATTTTCTTCAGTATGGGATTTTTATGAAACAAACACTGAAAGTATTTCACCTATTCGCAATACTCCTGCCAATGCTACTTTTCCTTTTCTCCGGAAGTGTCAGTGCAAAATCCTCTGATATCGCCTTCAGTGAGACCGCTTCGGAAATGATGATCACAGCTTTGAAGCCGGAATCGGACAAGCGTTTTCTCAAACAGCTTTACACGCAGCTCTTTTATATTCCTATTTGGATCAGGAAAGATGAGCCTGCCCGGGTAAGCCATGATCTTTTCAATATCATCAAGTCCGATAAGTCCCTGGAGAGAACAACCAATCTCTACAGGAATGCAATATCTTTAGAAGAAGAGATGCATGAGCTCTACAGTTCCCCCCACAGTATCGTACAGAAGGTAAACTGGGAATTCAAGATGAGCCAGCTTTATGAAGAGTATGCCAACTATGTGATCTATGGCAGTATAAACTGGGGTGCATTACAGGCACGGCTTTCCAATCTCCGCATATCCGCTATCACGGCGGGATGGATCACCTATAAGCCTGCCGCCAGTCCTTTGAGCGTGGCAGAGAAAGCTGTTGTTCTGGGAAGCCTTAAAAAAGCTTTTAACGAGGCAGAGCCGACAAAATACCACTATAAAGAGCTTCGCCGGGCCCTGGACAGATATATCGATATCAAGGAAAATGGAGGATGGCCCACGATCAGGTTTAAAGGTACGCTGAAACCGGGGGGGAGAGATCCTTCTGTGCCGGATATCAGAGCACACCTTTTGATGACCGGGGATTACATTCCTTGTGCAGATAGTGATGAAAGTACACGGTATGACAGATGTCTGAAGGAAGCAGTGATCCGTTATCAAAAACGAAATGGTCTCATTGCCAATGGTGTCATCGGCAAAAATACACTCAAGGCACTCAACCGCACTGTCGATGACCGCATTATGACGATCAAGATCAATCTGGATCGTATCAAATGGCTGCATGAGCGTCCCGATAGCCGGCACATTATCATTAATATCCCTGATTACAGGCTCTACTATGAAGTGAACGGTAAACTGAAAATGACGATGAAAGTGATTGTAGGCCGGCGTAAGAATCCTACACCGATCTTTTCCAACCGTGTCAAAAGTGTGGTCCTGAATCCTTACTGGAACGTACCCAGGAGCATTATCCAGAAAGAGATGATCCCCAAGTTGCTGAGAAACCCCCATGCTATGGCGGCCCGCGGTATAGATATCTATACCGGCTGGGGCAGTGATGCCCGGAAGGTAAGCGGCGGTTCGGTCAATTGGGCACAGTATCGCTATAGCAAGACCGTCCCTTTCCGTTTTGCCCAGCGGCCAGGGAACAAGAACGCTTTGGGACGTATCAAATTCCTTTTCCCCAATCAGTTCCATGTCTACATGCATGATACGCCGACAAAGCATCTTTTTAAAAGACACAAACGTTCTTACAGCCATGGGTGTATCCGGCTGCAAAAACCAAAAGAGATGATGAAAACCATCGCTTCATTTAATCCGAGTATTGAATTGGATAAGGCAGAAAAGATACTGAAAAGCAAGAAGAATACCTATTTTTCACTGGAGAATACCATTCCTATTGATGTCGTTTATCTTACTGCATGGGTCGGCTATGACGGTAAACTTCAATTTCGGGATGATGTCTACAACTATGATGAACTCATGATCGCATCGGTAAGAAAGTGGTGAGAGCCATACTAAAATGGAGCAACATGTGTCTATAGAGCAGCAACTGTTCAAAAATGCTATAGCCCTGACAGGGGGGATCGCTACAGGGAAAAGTACGGCCGCTATGCATTTTGCAGATGAAGGTTTCACGATTATCGATGCGGATAGGATCGCTCACCAAATGCTTGATGTATCTGCAACAGATATTGTGCGTCTTTTTGGAAATAAAATACTCCAAAACGGCAGGGTTGACAGAAAAGTGTTGGGGAGCCTTGTATTCACCGATCCTGCGAAACGAAAGGCACTGGAATCCTTCCTTCATCCACTCATATACAGAGAGATCACACAGCTTTCTCAGAAAGAAGAGATGAAGAACAGGCCATACCTGATTGATATACCCCTTTTTTTTGAAACAGCTCGCTATAATATTGACAAAGTTGTCGTCGTGTATGCCAGACAAGAGCAACAGATCGAAAGGGCTATGAAACGTGACAGTAGTTCCCGAGATGAAGTGCTGCGCCGTATCGAAGCGCAAATGAACATTGAAGAGAAGCGGAAAAGGGCAAGTTATCTTATTGATAATACTGCAGATGAAGCACAGTTGTATGCACAAAGCCTCTCCGTTATCAATGCCATTAAAAAGGATTTTTTATGACTGTAACCAAATATTCGGCGAATGGAAATGATTTTGTCATTTTTATTGCACAGGAGCATGCCGACAGGTCTGAATTGGCCAAAAAATTATGCCATCGCCAGAATGGTGTCGGTGCAGACGGTATGGTAGCAGTGCTCCCCCACAAGCAGTATGATTTTGAATGGGAATTCTACAACTCCGATGGTTCAAAAGCGGCTATGTGTGGAAATGCAAGCCGTGCTGTAGCGCATTTTGCACATGAAAAAGGCATTTCAAAAGACGGCAAAGCGGAATTCCTGACCGGGGCAGGCGTGATCCGTGCTACGATCAACGGGCTCTATGTCGTCAGTGATATGGTCGAACCAAAGATACTGCGTGAAGATATAGACGAGAACGGCGAGAGATGGTGGCTCATTGATTCGGGCGTGCCGCATTTGGTCGCCGTAAGAGAAGATGTCGAGCATTTTGATCTGACCCTTATGCATCGCTTGCGCGAGACATACAATGCCAATGTCAATATCTGCTGTCTGAAGGAAGATACCATGTATGTGAGAACCTATGAGCGCGGTGTAGAAGATGAGACACTCGCATGTGGAACAGGAATGGTCGCATGCTATATCCGCCTTCACAAGGAAGGGAAAGTACCCGATCAGGTCAAAGTCTACCCAAGAAGCGGCGATGAACTTTATGTGAGTTATGAGAATGGTGTCTATCGTTTCGGCGGGAAAGTGACCAAAACATTCATAGCTGAAACACTGATATGAGGGGATAAAATGAAGTTTTTATGGCTGTTGCTGTTGAGTACGGGAGTATGGGCGAACGAGTTTGAGAATGCCGTTTCAGAATATAATCAGGGTAATTATATCAAAGCACTCGACACTTTCTATGTGCTTGCCAAAGAAGGTGATCCCAAAGCACAGTTCAATGTCGGGCTTATCTATGCCGATGGAAAGGGTGTCAACAAAGACAGTTATCAGGCGATGGAGTGGTACAGGAAGGCTGCCGATCAGAACAATACAGCAGCACAATACAATCTTGCAAAACTGATCTCCCAGCGTCCTGACAATAAAGATTTGCGTGCTGTTGAACGTATGCTCTACTGGTATAAGAAAGCTGCTGACAATGGCCAGAAAGAGGCAATGAATGAATTGGGACTGCTCTACTTTCATGGGAAAGGTGTTAAGCAGAATAAGGCAAAAGCATTTGAATTTTTTAAAAAAGCTGCAAACCTGGGCAATGGTGCAGCCCAGATCAATGCCGCCCTGCTGTATGCCTGGGGAGAGGGACTGCCCCATGACAAGATCAAAGCCTACAAGAACCTAAAAAAAGCACTTTCCCAAGGTCGTACAGAGGCTTCTCCCTACCTTGAAAAACTCTGCAAAGAGAGCAGCTGGGCATGTCAAGGCCAGTAAAACCTGAAAACATATGATGTTTTAGGATTTTTTTAAGTATCTCTTGGCTATACTTCCAACCTACAAAATGTGATCGCGTAGCTCAGTTGGTAGAGCACTACCTTGACATGGTAGTGGTCGTTGGTTCAAGTCCAATCGTGATCACCACTCTTCACCTTAAGTATTTTCTTTGTATCATCAATATAACGATTTAGTACGGAGATGATGACTTATGTCAAACCATACCTATTATTATTTTTCTGAAAAACGGCATGACAGAAACCGTATTCTTTTTTTGATCATTGTAACTTCACTGAGTTTCCTTTTTTTCTCACGTACGGATTCAACCATTATCCCCCATATGATACTCGCCTGTTTTATATTGGGAGGATTGACGATTGTCTCATGGCTTCACTATGCTTTTATAGTACGCTATCCTGACAAATATATCTTTTTCAGAAAACAATTTATCATTTTCATGGATCTCATTGTTTTGGCCTTTCTGATCGTCATTTTTGGTTCATATGGTATTTTTTTGCTGCCGCTGTATATTTGGATTGTGATGTGGAGTTCGTCCAGTTATGGTATAGAATATTTTCAAGGCAGTCTTGTTTTGGCACTGATCTCATGGATTTTACTGCTTAATTATTCCCCCTATTGGCAAGCACATACGGACATCGTACTTTCTTTTGCATTGACAACGGTGCTGATCCCGTTTTACTATCTTCGTCTGATTACCCGTATCTCCGAAGAGAATATACAGTTGAGTGAAACACTGAGCCATACTGAACTGGATGCCAATTATGACAGTCTCACCGGTCTCGCAAACAGAAAAATGTACCATGAAACTATTTATAGAGCATTAAAACAGAGAGATTTTTTTGCACTGCTGTTCATCGACCTCAACAAATTCAAATTTATTAATGATACGTATGGACACCATGTTGGAGACAGTGTTCTCCAGGAAGTATCGAGGAGACTTCAGCGCTGTATGGGAGAGGAGGATTTTCTTGCCAGGCTTGGAGGTGATGAATTTGTCATTATTTCCAAACGGAAAAAGATTTTTCTTCCCAAATTTATAGCAATGATTGAAAAGACAGTCATGAAGGAATATACCACAGATGAGGTAACCGTACCTATTGAACTGAGTATCGGTATCAGTCTCTACCCCGATGATACCAAAGAAGAAATGCAGCTTGGCAGATATGCCGACAATGCAATGTATGCAGCCAAAAAAGCTGTGGACAAATACCATGTTTATTATCATGAGATAAAGAGATAGATAAACATATCTGAAAGTTATCAATATTATATGGTAGAATTGTAGCTTGTAAAGTACAGGAGAAAAGAAAATGTCCAAAATTGAAGTTGAGTACAGGGAAGAACGTTTCTACAGCCTTGTGAGGGTAAGTGTACTGTCTATACTGACGATCTTGAGTTTTCTGGTCCCTTCAGGTCTTTTTTCCAAGATACAGCTGGTACAGCTGGTGCTTGGCGGATTGATGATCCTCTCTTTGGCGTATCATGCCTTTATTACCTATATGCCGGATACGATCATTACCGTCAGAAAAAATATTCTTTTGCTTATGGATTTTTTGATTCTCACCTTTCTCATCAATGTACTGGGCGAACAGGGGATCTATCTTTTGCCTCTTTATGCACTCATCGTTATGCAAAGCAGTGTAAGTTACGGCCTTCCCTATTATATCAGCGGTGCCGTGATCTCTACCGCTTCTCTTGCTTATCTTGCTATGGAGTCTCCATATTGGAAAGGGCAGTACAATATACTTGTAGCCTTTGGTATCACCACACTGCTTGTGCCTCTCTTTTATATTAAATCATTGATACGGATGGATCAGAGGATCGATGAAGCAGAAGAAAAAATTGCTTATATCGATGAACTTGAAGAGCAGATGCATGTTGAACTCAAGGGAATTGAGGACAGAGATGCCTATAAACAAAAAATCAAAGAACTTGTCAAAAAGAAAGAAACGTTTACACTGATGTTCATCTCTCTTGAACAGATAGAAGAGGAACATGAAGATGAGAATGTGAATGCAACGCTTTTGCAAAGTGTAGTAGATGAGGTCAACAAAGCCCTGGATGATGATGATTTCTTTGCCAGACTCAGCGGCAATGAGTTTGCCATTATTACCAAAAGGCAGCGTGTCTTTCTCCGTAAATATCTCCAAAAGATAGAAGAGGCCATCATTTCAACACATGTTGTGAATGGCAAGAATGTCCGTATTGAGCCAAATATCGGAGTGGCCTTGCATCCTGAAGATGCACATAATGAAATGGTCCTTGGAAAATGTGCCGACGAAGCGATGAATGCATCAAAAGAGAAGGAAAATGTACATTATATGTTCTATCGAGGGCTTACAAGTTAATTTTGCTATAATACGCACATTTTAAATGGCTGGATGTCTCCCAACAAGGAACATGCAGTATTACATATGTACAAGTAAAGGGTTATTGTGAGCGAAAATCTAATCGGATACCTGGATGACCAGGGAAACATCATAGACACACAGAGTGCAGGCGAAAACTGCCATGCGGCTCCCATAGCATTCGACAATTCAGAAAAATCTCTCGAAATTATCCGCCATTCCACGGCACACCTTATGGCTCAGGCGATCAAAGCGCTTTATCCGGATGCGCAGTTCTTTGTCGGACCGGTCGTGGACGAAGGGTTTTACTATGACTTTCGGGTGAATGAGAAGATCGGTGAAGAGGATCTCAAAACGATCGAAAAGAAGATGAAAGAACTCATCAAAAAGAAATACAAGATCGAAAAATACGAGATCAGCAAAGAAGAGGCATTGAAGAAGTTTGCCCATGATGATCTTAAACTGGCGGTACTTTCCCGTATCCCGGATGAAACAGTCTCCATTTACAAACAGGGAGAGTTCGAAGACCTCTGCCGCGGGCCTCACGTACCGGCGCTTAGATTTTTGCACAATTTTAAGCTGACCAGGGTAGCGGGTGCCTACCTCGGCGGTGATGAGCATGCTGAAATGCTCACGCGTATCTACGGGATCGCTTTCGCTGACAAAGAGTCGCTCAAAGCCTATCTCAAGATGATGGAAGAAGCGAAGAAACGCGACCACAGGAAGATCGGTACCGAAATGGAACTCTTCATGTTCAACGAAGAGTCCGGGGCGGGCCTGCCGTTCTGGATGCCAAAAGGTGCAAAGCTGCGCTACAAACTCGAGCAGATCCTCCACAAGGCACACCTGACAAGAGGCTACGAGCCGGTCAGAGGTCCGGAGATCCTCAAAGCGGATATGTGGCGTACTTCCGGCCATTACGCCTGTTACGGAGAGAATATGTACCTCACCGAGATCGACGGACAGGAGTATGGTATCAAACCGATGAACTGCATCGGTCATATTCAGATCTTCAAGCAGACGCAGAAGAGCTACCGTGACCTTCCTCTGCGTTACTACGAGTACGGCGTAGTCCACAGACATGAGAAATCCGGGGTACTCCACGGGCTGCTTCGGGTCAGAGAATTCACCCAGGATGATGCACATATCTTCTGTGCTCCGGAGCAGATCGCTTCCGAAGTCCTTGAAGTCGTTGAGTTCGTTGACGCTGTCATGAAACTCTTTGGTTTCGACTACACTATGGAGATCTCCACCAAACCGGACAAGGCCATTGGTGACGATGCTGTCTGGGAGACTGCTACACAAGGGCTTAAAGATGCACTCAAAGGCAATGACCTTCCTTATACCATCGACGAGGGCGGCGGCGCCTTCTATGGTCCAAAGATCGATATCAAGATCACTGATGCGATCGGCCGGAAGTGGCAGTGCGGGACCATCCAGGTGGATTTCAACCTCCCTGAAAGATTCGAGGTCGAATATGTTGCAGAAGACAACAGCCGCAAACAGCCGGTAATGATCCACCGTGCTATCCTCGGCTCTTTTGAACGTTTCATCGGGATCTTGACAGAGCATTATGCGGGAGAGTTCCCCTTCTTCATCGCACCGATACAGGTGATCTTCGTACCTATCTCCGAAAATCACGCAGGCTATGCCCAGGCACTTAAGAAAAAGCTTCTGGCCGAGGGGATCGATTCTGAGGTTTACGATAGGAACGATTCGCTGAACAAGCGTATCAGAACAGCAGAAAAGCAGCGCGTACCATATGTTGTGATCGTTGGCGAGGAAGAGGTAGAGAACCATACGGTCGCTATTCGTAACCGAAGAACACGCGAACAGTATAATCTTACACAAGACGAATTTATGGTAGAATTAACCAAACAACTTCAAGAAGGAAAAATTTGAGTAGACACAACGACAGAAACAACAGGGGAAGAAAGAAGCCTGACAGTACCATCATGAATGATGCGATCAGGGCAAGCGAGCTAAGGGTTCTGGGGGATGACGGCGAACAATTCGGTATTATTTCCAGAGACGAGGCGTTGAAAATTGCAGAAGAGAAAGGCTTGGACCTGGTACTTGTATCGCCAGATGCCAAACCGCCTGTTGCCAAAGTGATGGACTACGGTAAACACAAATACCAGCTCGAGAAAAAAAAGAAAGAAGCCCGCAAGAACCAGAAGAAGATCGAGGTCAAAGAGGTGAAGTTTTCCTGCAAGATCGCAGAAAACGACATCGCCTACAAGGTCAAGCATGCCCGTGAATTCCTTGAAAAGGGCAAGCATGTCAAATTGCGTGTCTTCCTCAGAGGCCGTGAAATGGCAAACCCTGAATGGGGAGTGGAAGTACTTAACCGTGTCTGGCCGATGATAGAAGATATCGCGCAGCTGGAGTCCCCTCCAAAACAGGAAGGGCGCTATATCAATATGTATGTCACCCCACTCAAAAAATAAAATCTATCTACGATGGTTTCAAAAGGGCTCTCGGCCCTTGTCTTACTTCTCTTTGTATTTTTTATCTATAAGTCTAAGGTATTTGACCGGTGTCACTTCTTTCATTGCTTGTGCGAGCCATTGTATTTGGAACCATGCTGCACCGGAATCTCTTAGGTCAAAATAGTTTTTAAGGCTCCGTATATTGAAGGTCACTACCATGTCAACCTTCCAGTTGTCAGATACAATATGTTTAAATTTATCTCCTACATTACGTTTTTTCTTTCCTGCTTGCAAGGCGGCAAAGAGTTTTTGACTATGCCCTTTGTATGTTGTTATATGATCCAAAGAAGATTTTGAAACAGCTGAATGTATAAATGCAGCATCCCGCGTATATTGAAAGTTCAATTTGTCAAAGATCGCACGGATTTCAATAGTGAGATAGTCACTGTCACTGATAACAAAAAGATTCAAGGCAAGTACGTTTTCAAGAAAGAACCCAAAAGGATCGTTGTCTTCCAGTGAAGCAACAAAAGCGTTGATGACAGAAGACATCGTATAGCGTGTACTGCGTACAGAAATAGCCTGTAGGCGATGTCTTGCATGTTCTTGCAGCACGCCCCTGGAGGTTCCCCGGATCAGATAACTCAGTGTGGCATGTTCGATAATGGAGTGGTGATGGTGTACCCAGGCAAGATTATTCAACAGATCGGAATCTGCAATACTGTTGATGGCATCGATATCAAGATCTTCCATAGCGTTGCGTATGGCATCATTTTCCGAATTCTCAAAACTGTCATAGCAGGTACGCGCTGCAATTTCAGCTACACCCAGGCCGGATTCCTGCAGCAATGTGACTTTTGGTTTTTCATACGCTATTTGATACATCTTGCACCCCACACTTTTTTGATACAATTATAGCAATTAATTTTTAGAGGAGCGCGCATGCAGCCTTGCCAACGGTTTTACACTTTTCAGGAGGATTTTAGAGATCCTTTTTCCCGAGACAGGGACAGGGTGCTTCACTGCAGCTCTTTCAGACGGTTGGAATATAAAACACAGGTCTTTCTCAATCATGAAGGGGATTATTTTCGTACGCGCCTGACACATTCTCTTGAAGTCAGTCAGATCGCAAGAACACTGTCGCGTATGCTGGAGCTTAATGAAACACTTGCGGAAGTGATCGCACTTTCACATGATCTTGGGCATACGCCTTTTGGGCATGTGGGTGGAGATGAACTGGATAAACTGCTCAAAGAAGATGGCCGTATCTTTGGCTTTGAACATAACTTTCAATCATTTCGTGTGCTTACCAAGCTTGAAAAGCGCTATAAAGGATTTGATGGACTCAACCTAACCTTTGCAACGCTCGAAGGAGTATTGAAACATTCTTATCCGTACGAGAAGCCTTTCTTGAAAGGGCTTGATAGTGCATTTTCATTCGAAAAACATCCCTCGCTTGAAGCGATGGTCGTTGATCATGCAGATGAGATAGCCTATACTTCGCATGATATAGATGATGGTATAAAATACGGGTTGATCACGTTCGATGATCTGTTGGGGGATGAGCTTTGTTTGTCTGTAGATACCATGGTCAAAAAAGAAGGTGTGAACAGGAATGAGAAATTATATCGTCATCGTTTTGTTGCCGGACTCATCAAGTTGCTGGTAGAGGATTTTATGGAGAATTCAAAAGAAGGTGCACAAAAGTATCGTGAAAGTGAACCTATTTGTGCTGTTTTGGACGCAAAAGAACCACTGCCGGTCAAATTTTCCAGGGAACGTGTCGTGCAGTTGAAGAAACTGAAGAAACTTTTATATAAAAAGCTGTACAAACACGAAAAGATTGTGAGAAAAATGCATGCAGGAAAACAGTGTATCAGAGGTCTTTACAGGGCATTTTCTGAAGATCATGACCTTCTTCCTCCGCATCAAAAAGAACTTTTTGAAGTGCGTACCAAAGAACGGGTCATTTCTGACTATATCGCCGATATGACCGATAGATATGCTATGAAAACCTATCATGAAATTTACGGGTTGACCCTCTGATATCTTGAATATAGCAACTTTTGGATATAATGCGCGAAAATATACTATGGGGACTCCCCCTGTTTTTAGGAACTTTTATGCAAAAAATAAAGAACATTGCGGTTATCGCCCACGTTGACCACGGGAAAACAACACTTGTCGATGAACTGCTTCAGCAGTCAGGTACGTTCGAAGCGCACCAGCAGGTCGAAGAGAGAGCGATGGATTCTAATGACATCGAAAAAGAGAGAGGGATCACGATCCTTTCCAAAAACACTGCCATTACGTACGGAGACCACAAGATCAACATCATCGATACTCCGGGCCACGCCGATTTTGGCGGCGAGGTTGAACGTGTGCTTAAAATGGTCGATGGTGTATTGATGCTTGTTGATGCACAGGAAGGGGTGATGCCTCAGACCAAATTCGTACTTAAAAAAGCGATAGAGCTTGGACTGATCCCTGTTGTAGTCATCAATAAGATCGACAAAGACGGTGCTGAGCCGGACAGGGTACTTGATGAGATGTTCGACCTGCTTGTTGCGCTTGATGCCAATGAAGAGCAGCTCGAATTCCCTGTTCTCTATGCCGCAGCGAGAGACGGGTATGCCAAGTGGGAAATGGAAGATGAGAATAAAGATATGACACCGTTGTTCGAAGCGATTATCGAGAAAGTGCCTTATCCGACAGGTTCTCCTGATGTCGATACGCAGGCACAGGTATTTACCCTTGATAATGACAACTTTGTCGGCCGTATCGGGATCACGCGTATTTTTAACGGTAAAGTAAAAAAAGGCGATGAATATGTGCTGGTCAAGGCTTCGGGAGAGAAGACAAAATCACGTATTTCCAAACTCATCGGCTTCAAAGGACTCGAGAGAATGGAGATCCAGGAAGCAGAGGCAGGTGATATTGTAGCCATTGCAGGATTCTCCGACATTGATGTAGGGGACTCCATTTGTGATGCACAAAATCCGGTACCTCTTGATCCTATGCATGTTGAAGAGCCGACACTTTCTGTCATAATGTCCGTCAATGACGGTCCTTTGGCAGGTACAGAAGGCAAGCATGTTACTTCAAACAAGATCCAGGAGCGGCTTGAAAAAGAGATGGAGACGAATATCGCGATGCGTATGGAACCGCTGGGCGATGCTTCATTTAAAGTCTCCGGTCGTGGTGAACTGCAGATCGGTATTTTGGCTGAGAATATGCGACGTGAAGGATTCGAATTCCTTCTTGCCAGACCGGAAGTCGTCGTTAAAGAAGAGAATGGGGTTAAAATGGAACCATTCGAACACCTGGTTGTGGATGTCCCCGAAGAGTTCCAGGGGGTTGCCATTGAAAAACTCGGTAAAAGAAAGGCAGAGATGACTTCATTGACACCGATGCCTGACGGTACGGTGCGTATAGAGTTCGAGATCCCGGCACGCGGCCTTATCGGCTTCCGTTCAGAGTTTTTAACGGATACCAAAGGGGAAGGGATCATGAACCACTCCTTTATAGAGTACAGACCCTACTCCGGGACTGTGGTCAGCAGAACGCCGGGTGCCCTTGTTTCCATGGATAATGGCGAAGCGGTCGCTTTCTCCATCTTCAACCTTCAGGCGAGAGGCACACTCTTCATCAAGCCCCAGGATAAGGTCTATACCGGTATGGTCATTGGAGAGAGTGCCCGACCGGGAGACCTCGATGTCAACCCGCTCAAAGGGAAGCAGCTGACCAACATGCGTACTTCCGGTGCGGACGATGCCATCAAACTGGTACCGCCAAGACAGATCACGCTCGAGAATGCGATGGAGTGGATCGAAGATGATGAACTCATTGAGATTACACCAGAATCCATCCGGATCCGTAAGAAATTTCTTGACCCGACAAAAAGAAAGAGAATGGCAAGAGATAAAAAGAACCTTGAAAACTCTTAAATAAGCCCCCTGCTCCCATGTCTGCATGGGAGCATAATACTTCTTTCCCTGATTGCCTGTACACCTTTATAGCTACGGCATTGTTCCCCTCATACTTTTTGGAGTTTGCAGTAAATCAAAGACTGTTGAAAGTACCATTACCCACTGCTTGTCCTGCCCGTATGCCGCTTACCCAGGCGAAGTGGAAGTTGAACCCTCCCCTGTCTCCATCCACGTCAAGTATTTCACCGGCAAAATAAAGGTTGGGAACAAGCTTTGATTCCATCGTTTGAGGATGGATTTCTGTGGTATTTATCCCCCCTGTGGCCACTTCTGCTCCCTTGAAGCCTCTGGTATCCGAGATACTGAGTTTGAGGTTTTTTATGGTGTGTACAAGTTTGTTTATCTCTTTTCTGTTTATCTCTTTTTCTATGTGTACCCTGCTCTTCGACTGTTCAAGGATAGATGTTATAAGTTTTTTATGCAGGATACCCTGCAGCCATAAGTATATGGGTTTTTCGCTCTCTTTGTGTACTCTGCCCAACAGCAGATTGCTGAGTTGCTCTTTGCTGAGATCAGGTATGAGGTCAAGGCTGAGTTCACAGTAGTCAAAGCCCGCCAGCCTGGTACTGACTTCCCGGCTCAGGTCCAGAATGGCAAGACCACTGATACCGTAGTTGGTGAAGAGCAGGTCTCCTTTTTTTTCGGTGATGTACTCGCCGTTGGCATAGAGCCTGGCAAGTCCTGCCACTTTCACCCCGGCGCATCCTTTGACCCAGGTTTCATCAGAACAGAGCTGTACGAGGCTGGGGTATCTTGGTACCAGTGTGTGCCCCATCTTGGTAGCAAAGGCATACCCGGCGTTAGAGCCTCCTAG
>JALSTF010000031.1 GCA_026983895.1 Sulfurovum sp. | reverse complement strand
CGATAAAAACATTTACACCAGTTATAAAGGAGACGGAGGTGTACAGATCTCATCTCTTTTTAAACGCCTTGTGTATGCATGGAAATTTTCTGATATCAATATTCTTTTTACAAGCTATCTGACGAAACAGAGCCGTATGATGTTTTACCGCAACATCACACAGCGCGCTGCAACACTGGCACCTTTCCTTGCGTTTGACCGACAACCTTACTCGGTAGTGGGCGATGACGGAAAACTCTACTGGATACAGGATGCCTATACCACGAGCAATATGTTCCCGTATTCGGAACCGATTTCAAGAAACCCTATTAAAAGAGGAGTGAACTACATTAAGAACTCTGTGAAAGCAGTGATCGATGCCTATAACGGAAATGTGTCATTTTATGTCGTTGACCCTGCAGATCCGCTGCTGCAGACCTATGAGAAGATCTATCCGAAACTGTTTAAACCAATGAAGGAGATGCCTGATTTTATCAAAGCACATATTCGCTATCCTACCGATCTGTTCAATATTCAGGTAAAGATCTACAATGCCTACCACATGACAGATCCAAAAGTCTTTTACAATCAGGAAGACTATTGGCAAATACCAAATGTCATTTACCAGAGCGGACAGCAAAAAATGGTTCCGTACTATATCATTATGCGTTTGCCGAAAATGAAAGAAGAAGAGTATATTTTGATGCTGCCGCTCAACCCATCAAAAAAAGACAATATGGTTGCCTGGATGTGCGCAAGATGTGATGCGCCGCATTACGGCGATCTGATCGTCTATTCTCTGCCTAAAGACAAGCTTATTTACGGTCCTATGCAGATAGAAGCAAGGATCAACCAAAAGCCGGAAATTTCGGCAGAATTGACACTATGGGGACAGGAAGGATCACGCGTCATCAAAGGCAACCAGCTGGTCATTCCCATTAAAAATTCATTTATTTATGTTGAACCCGTCTATCTGCAGTCGGAACAAGGTCAGATCCCTCAGCTCAAAAGGGTCATTGTGGCGTTTAAAGACAAGATCGCAATGCGAAGCACATTGGATGAAGCGCTTCAGGCAGTCTTTAATATTTCTCCGTCACAAGAAGCATCTGCACAAACCGGTGCACAGAACGCCAATAAGCCTGTGTTGTCCAAAGATGCGAAAGAGGCACTGGGGCACTACAAGCAGGCATTGCACTTCCTTCAGCAGGAAGACTGGGCGGGCTTTGGGAAAGAGATGCAGCAGGTCAAATCCATTCTCTCTAAAATGTCAGGAGGAAAATAAGGCGACAAATGATGTTTTAATACTCACCCCTGATCCTCTGCTCCCACGACATATCTGGCTACAGGATTGGCCTCCAGTCTTTCAACCGGTATGGCTTTGCCGGTTTTTTCGCATATACCGTAGCTCCCGTTCTTTATTTTTGCCAGTGCATGCTCTGTCTCTTTGAGTTCATCTTCCTGACGCTTCAAAAGGGTATTGTCCTTGGCATTGATGTTTTTGAGTGAGGCAAGGTCTTCAAGGTCACTTACCCCCTCATCTTCCCCTGCACTCTCCAATTCCGTATGCAGCTGCGCCATATTGTCTTCAAGCTGTGCTACTCTCTCTTTGAGTATCTTTTCAAATTTCTCCAGGTCAAGGTCATTTCTTTTTTGCATCAGTTCTCCTTTTTTCTCATTATATCATGAAAGATGTTTTCCGTCTAGAATCTCTCCCCGATATAATATAGAATATAAGGTGTTAAATATAAAAATATAAGAAATATAAGGTTTATAGCTTTGTTATCTTCCCTGTACTTTCCAGCAGTATGCTTTTGCATCATATGCACAGGGTTTATTTGTAGGGTGGGTCATACCCACCACATAAACAAATATGACGACGAGAGAAGTTTCGCCGTAAGGGCTGGAGGGTAGAAGATTTGTAAATGAGTTATGGGCACCTCTATACTCCCATTACTCCCATTAATTTCTCAATACAAACATGTACTCCATCCCCACTATCCAAGTAAGCATCGGAACCATAATAGTCTTTCATCTCATCAAAAGACCCAAGTCGATACTTTCCAAATTCCTCTATACCGTCTTTGCGATAATATTCATTACCAAGCTGAACTGCTCGATTTTCAGCATCAAAAAATGAATCAAAAGTTTCACGATCAATGATCTCGTTGTTATAAATAATTAAAACCATATAAATATTCATTCATTACCTTCTTTTATTTTTACAGTGGCTATAGGTTTGAGGGGGTATGGCACTGAGTGAAGCAGCAGGGCGTGTTCCTAACGGACCGCTTCCTCAAAACGCTCCCTGTCCTCCTGCGAATGGAATATAAAATGGACTTTGAGATCGCAGCCCTTATCCAAAAAGCGCTTGACACTCTCATAGGCGATACGTGCCGCTTCTTCTTTGGGGCAGCCGTAGATCCCTGTCGAAATGGCAGGGAAAGCGATATCTCTGCATCCCAGTTCCACTGCCTGTCTGAGTGAGTTCTCATACGATGCGGCCAAAAGAGAGGCACAGCGGTTCCCGCAGCTGCGATAGACCGGTCCTACCGTATGGATCACATAGGTAGCCGGCCGTCTGCCTCCTGTCGTTGCCACGGCTTCTCCTGTGGGCAGGCCGCCGGGATACTCCTCCTGACGTATCTTTCTGCAGGCTTCCAGAATGGCGGGTCCCCTGCCCTGTGTATGGCACCGTCCACACCACCCCGCCCATAAGCGAACTGTTCGCGGCATTGACGACGGCACAGACATTCTCTTTTGTGATGTCACCTGTGCTTATAATGATATTTTCATTCATATCGTTACCTTTACACTGATCTTTCAATTTGATTTTAGTGTATAATATTTTCTATGAGGAGAAGTTTATACTAGCATGCCATCACGTAAAGGAATGTAACGACGGGAAAAGTTTCGCTGTAAGGACTGGAGAGTAGGAGGTTTACAAATGAGTTATAGCAACAAGCGTCATGACACTCGCAACAGACTGCAGCATACTGACAAGGATATAAAAAAAGATTTGTGAACTTGAGTATATGGGTCAGTCGCCACCTGTTTCCTATTCCCAGAAAGACAGTCCTGACAAACGACAAAGGCAGGATCGATAAGATCGTGACCTTGGTAGTTGTGGCTGGAGTATGCATTCCCACGTGCAACGTGGGAACGAGGAACGAAGAAAAACTGCTTGAATTGGAATATGACAACCATTTCTATTATGCGAGAAAACTATCCCGTAAAAGATAATATTATTTAGATAAGACGATCAGGATCGCTGCCAGGATGCCTGCTCTCAGAATGACATTCTCAGATCAGGATAACCCTTCCGGTACCACCTTGCAAAAAACGATCCCGAAAATATTCTTCGAACATTGAAATCGCCAGATCGCCACTGCAATGAGTAGGACAGACATGATGATTTACATTGCATATTCTGTAAAGAAATCACAGTGAATGAGATTGCAGGATTGAAAATATTTTCATATTCTGCTATTATTTTAGAAAGATTCTTTAGTCTATGAGACTAACAGTGGAGATTGATCATGTTTACAGTTTTGAAAAAAATGGGTTGGCTCCTCATACTTCCGGCATTTCTGTGGGGAGGCGGGCTTGTAACAGGTACAACGAAACACACATTCATAAGCGGTGATAAGGTGCTGTTTGAAACTGATTTCAAAGAGTGCCCGGTCGGAGAACTCCCTGAAGGGTTCGAGAAAATCGAAGGTGTAGGTGAATGTGTCAGGTTCAATGACCGTATCTGGGTAGCCGGTACAGCCAAAAGCCGTTTCGCACTCATGAAAAAGATCGATCTGGGAAAGGAAGATTTCTCTTTGGAGTTTGACTTCCTGCCGATTGACTACAAAGGATCATCCCATATCGTCCTTCAGCTTTTTTATGCCACGAAAGATGGATGGAACAAAGAGAAGGTTCCCAAAAGGCTTGCATTCGATCTCTCTTCCATAGGTGATTACTGTGATGTCAAGCTCCAGGGTACCGGCATCCTCACTACATTGCATCGCTTCCGCAAAAAAAACCAACATGTTGTATTACAGGTCAGGCGCGGACAAATGCGCATCTATCTCAACGGTAAACGCTTGGCATCCATTCCCTTCACAGCGGAAAAAGAGATTGCCGGATTTGCCATAGAGCGCAGCGGTATGGATGCAAGCGCCTATGATACGCTCATCTCTGGTATCAAGGTCGCCAAATATACAGAAGCCGAGGCCAAACCGACACCGGAAAAACTTGGTATCGGTATGAAGAAGACCAAAGAGGGAATGAAACTGACGATACCGGAGAAGATACTCTTCGATTTTAACCGTTTCATCCTCAAGCCAGAAGCCAAAGAAGCACTCTCGGTCATAGGTGACATTATTCGGGAAGATATGGCCAGTAATATCGTCGTGACCGGCTATACCGATAACATCGGAAACGATGCCTACAACGTGAAACTCTCTTTGCAGAGGGCTCAGTCTGTGGCCGACTATCTGATCTACTGTGAAAAAGTCGATCCTGCTCTATTCAAAATCGAAGGTAAAGGCAAAGGTAACCCCATCGCCAAAAATACGACCGAAAAGGGTCGTGCAAAGAATCGAAGGGTTGAGATTCGTATTGTAAAATAGGATATAAGAGATATGGGGCGGGCAGTTGCCTATAGTATATTTGACCCTATATCCGATATTATCGGTACTCACGTGTAGTTCTTACTTAAAGCCTCTCTATACATCAAAAAAGAATTATGCTACTATTCGGACTTTAAAGTAGAGGAATACACACATGGAAATTTTTGCTTTACAATCGATCGCCGGAGGTTTTTTAGATGAAGATCTAAAACATTTCAATAAAGTTTTTGATGATTGGTGTGTGCAGTTTGAGAGTAGAGAAGATGCACAGTGTA
>JALSTF010000030.1 GCA_026983895.1 Sulfurovum sp. | reverse complement strand
TTCCAGATACTCATGAATCGTCTCTTTGTACGCTATCTCATCTTCCAGCAAAAGTATTTTCATCTTATAATGACTCCTGTACCATTGAACTCGTCCGGCATACTTTTTTGATGACTCGAAGAGAGTGACACGTCTTTCTTCCTGGCGATCACACAATATCCCAACTTTTCATTATGGTAATTTTTTATCTCGAAATAGCCAAAAGCATACCCGCCGGAAGAGAAATATCCGTAACTCCCCAAATGAGAAAGTATGGCTTTTTGCAACTTGTCATAACTTGTTTTGGTGTAAGTATCATTGACCAGAACATATCTATCTTGCACAAGCGGATGGTCTTTTAAAGTCGCAGCAACAGAAAGATAGTGTTTTTTCAATAAAATGAAAATATCATATCCCTGTTCTGAAAGTTTTTCTTCCAAATGCGTAAAACCTTCTATCACTTCAATCGAGCCCATAAAGGTGTCTCCTCTTAAAATAGGGGAGATCGCTTTGATATTCAACCTTTTTCCTACTTCTATGGATACCATGGGTTTTTTACGCTCTTTGACCAGCACCAATCCTTTTCGGAAAGATGCCAGCGGAATATCTTTGATACTGTAGTCCCAACTCCGAATATAGGTATGCAGATCCTTGTCATGGACCTGTACTTCAAAATGATACCCCTGAAGTGTTTCCAGACTATGGATCTTTTCATTGATGATTTCAAAAACTTTTTCTCTTTTGCCTGCATCATAGTTTTTTAAAAACGTTTTGTCTTCTGCCAGCAATAAAGAGAGTGACATCGCATGCTGCTGTTCTTCTTCCAGCATGTTTTTAGTGAGCAGCAATGCATTGTCCAGTGATTGTACCGCTTCTTTTTGTGCATAGGTGATATTGAGAGAATAGACCAGATAAAAAGAGACTGCAAGTACGGTAAGCGCAAAAATGAAGATGATCTTATCGATCTTCTTGATAATTTTTTCAAATAATATCATAAATAATGCCCCTCACTCCTATACAATGCCATAGTGTGTGGGTTTCGGTTCAAAGAGAGTGAATAAAAAATTAACTTTCTTCACTCTCTGCGGCTTCAGTGTGTTCGCCACTGTCAAATACAGCAAGGTCCGGTTGTTTTTCATCGGAGAACAGTGTCAGCATATCTGCTACGGTCTGTTTGATGCTGCCCCGGTCTACGACCATATCGATAAGCCCGTGTTCAAGAAGGAATTCTGAACGCTGGAAGCCTTCGGGAAGGTCCACACCCACGGTCTGCTTGATCACACGCTGTCCCGCAAAACCGATAAGCGCACCCGGCTCTGCGATGATGATATCGCCCAGCATGGCAAAGGATGCCGATACACCGCCCATCGTAGGGTCGGTCAGAATAGAAATGAACGGCAGGCCTTTATGGTCAAGCCTCTTGAGTGCAGCCGAAGTCTTGCTCATTTGCAGCAGTGCGTAGGTACTTTCCTGCATCCTTGCTCCGCCGGATGCACTGACAATGATCACCCCGCACCCTTTTTCTATGGCTCTGTCTACCGCGCGGACGATCTTCTCACCTTCGACCGAACCGAGGCTGCCTCCCATAAAAGCGAAATCAAAGACCACCAGTTCGGCAGGATTATTGTTAACCGTACAGCTTCCGCTGACCACAGAAGAGGTCTTTCCTGTTTTTGCTTTTGCCTCTTCGAGGCGTTTCTTGTAGGATTTTTTATCACTGAATTTGAGCGGATCGACCGGAGCAAGCCTCTCATCATGTTCAACAAAACTTCCTTCATCCGCAATGGAAGCGATACGTTTGTCCGCATTGATACGAAAATGATGGTTGCATTTCGGACAGACATTCTGGATCGCTTCTACTTCCTTGTAATACATCAAAGATGTACACTTTGGACACTTTATCCACTGACTTTTCTGCTCTTCTTTCGCTTTCTCTTTACCAAATAAATTACTGAACATCGTACCAAACTCCATGCTTATGCTTCCTCTTTTGAACTTTGCAGTGCTTTAATGATGGCATCAATCTTTGCAAGCACATTTTTATCTTTCGATACTATAACATAATCTTGCTCAACGATCACTTCAAGACCCTCACAAAGCGCAAGCCCCGCTGCGAAATCATAGATACGAAATGCTCCGACGAACAAAACATACTCGACCGTATGGGCATACGCCAGAGAAAGAGCCACCGCTCCGGGAGCCCTGAATTTCAATCCGGATTTGTCAAGTGCAGCGACCAGTTCAGGGTGGGCGTACGCTTTCTCAAAAAGACCGATCTCCGATGCCGACGAAGAGACCAGAGGGTGAAAATCCCGCATAAAGAGTTTTCCCTGCTGCACGGCTCCATTTCCGGATTTGGTAAAGATATCTCCGTTGGCCAGATTGCAGACGACCGCTGCATCCAGAACACCCTGGGCATTCACACGTGCAACAGAAGTACCGTAATAAGGGAAAAAAGAGAGTGCGTTTGAAGAGCCGTCAATGGGATCGATGATGATCTTCACCTCTCCCTCTCCCATGATACCGGACTCTTCGGATTCAATATGCCCAAAAGGCGAAAGATATTTAAAAAAAACAGTTTCTGCAAAAAGATCCAGGCGGGAACTGACATCACCTCCGGCTCCCACTTTGGTCTTTTCATACCACTCGTCAGCAAAGCCCTCTTTCAGTGCAGCGGATATCTCTTCGTTCGCGGCAATACAGGCCGCTGTAAAACCGTCTGCTTCTTTCCCGCTCCCTGCGGCTTGTTCCCCGCTGATGCTATTCGCCTTTTTTATCGATGATCAATGTCGGTCTGGCCCCGCGGGGAACGACCATCCAGAACTTGCGTACCGCTGTTCTGGCATTGTCGAGGATCTCCTGTGCTTTCTGGCTGCCTGTTTTTGCGACATAATCCCTGAGAAGACGCTTGAGTTCGAACATTTCATAATCCCACTCGTCTGTATCGATACGAAGTGCTTCGACAAGTTCCGGGTTGACCTTTTCGTAGAACGTACCCTCTTCATCATAGACGAAGGCTTTACCGCCTGTCATACCTGCACCGAAGTTCACACCGGTCTTGCCAAGGATAACAACCACACCGCCGGTCATATATTCGCAAGGGTGGTCACCCGTGCCTTCGACCACCGTGGTCACCCCAGAGTTACGCACGGCAAAACGTTCACCGACCTGGCCGTTGATGTAGACCGTACCGCCTGTCGCTCCGTAGAGACAGGTATTGCCGCCCAGTGCAAAATCAGGCCCTGATTTGGTTGAAGTGATGACAATACGCCCGCCGTTCATACCTTTACCAATATAGTCATTTCCGGCGCCCTGTACATTGATGGTCACTCCTTTGGAGAGGAACGCACCCAGCGACTGCCCGGTCACGCCTTTGACATTAAGCGTAATGGTATCTTCAGGAAGTCCTTTGTTTCCATGGATCGCAGCGATCTCACCTGAAATCCTCGTACCGAAACTCCTGTTCAGGTTCGTGATCTCTTTTTCGATCACGATCGGTGTGGAAGGATCTTCGATCGTCGGCATCAACGCCTTGATGATCTCCTGCTCATATTCGTTCTTGTCATATGGTTCATTGAACGGTACCTGGCAGGTATTGACCCCCTCCACTCGGTAAAGAAGGCTTTCGAAGTCGAACTTTTTGGCGAATTCGTCATCGATCACTTTGAGCAGTTCATTTCTTCCCACGATCTCTTCAAGCGATCTGTAGCCAATAGAAGCAAGGATCTCTCTGACATCTTCTGCAAGCAGGGTGAAATAGTTGACCACTTTCTGTACATTTCCTTTGAAACGTTCTCTCAAATGCGGGTTCTGTGTCGCCACACCGACACCACAGGTATTCAGGTGACAGACTCGCAGCATGATACATCCCACAATGACCAGTGCCCCGGTACCGAAGGCATACTCTTCCGCTCCGAATATCGCTGCCTTGACAATGTCGAGCGCTGTTTTAAGGCCACCGTCTGTCTCAACCGTTACCTGCCCTCTAAGGTTGTTGGCTTTGAGCGCATTGTGTGCTTCGATGAGTCCAAGTTCCCACGGATTACCCGCAAAACGGATGGAACCTATAGGTGCCGCACCCGTACCGCCGTCTCCGCCGGAAATAATGATCTTGTCCGCATAGGCTTTCGCCACACCTGCTGCAATGGTCCCTACACCTGCAGTAGAGACCAGTTTGACCGCAATCTTCGCTTTGGGATTAATCTGCTTGAGGTCGAAGATCAGCTGGGCAAGATCTTCTATCGAGTAGATATCATGGTGAGGCGGAGGCGAAATGAGTGTCACACCCGGTTTGGTAAATCGCAGTTCCGCGATCAGCGGTGATACTTTGGAGCCTGGAAGCTGTCCGCCTTCACCCGGTTTTGCACCTTGTGCCACTTTGATCTGAAGTTCTTCGGCAGAACGCAGATATTCAGGTGTCACGCCGAAACGCCCTGATGCGATCTGTTTGATCTTTGAATTTTTGATTGTACCGTAACGTGCCGGATCTTCACCGCCCTCTCCAGAGTTGCTTTTCGCACCAATGGTGTTCATCGCTTCGGCAAGGACTTCATGGGCTTCCGGAGAGATAGATCCCATGGACATTGCAGCCGTAGAGAAACGCTTGAAAATTTCAGAGATCGGTTCCACTTCGTCTATGCTGATAGCCTCTCTGTCGGAATGGAGTTCGAAGAAATCACGGATGAACTTCTTGTCCCTGCCGTTGACCATCGCTTTGAGTTTTTCCATATCTTCTTTCTTGCCCGAAGCCGCTGCGGTCTGGATAGCCGTGATCGTAGGCCTTGAGAAGTCATGGTACTCTTCACCTCTTTTGTATTTGTAGTATCCGCCTTTGTAAAGCGCTTTGGCTTTGCCGTCGAAGGCATGGGTATAGGCACGCTGATGGTTGCTGTTGAGCCTTGCATCGATA
>JALSTF010000029.1 GCA_026983895.1 Sulfurovum sp. | reverse complement strand
CCTATGCGTCGTTACTCTTTTTCGACTTAGCTACGGCTAGGCCTTCAAAAGAGTGCCTAGCCTAGACAAAAGCTGGAAATGTTGTGAGTATCACCTATTATTAGAGATGCCCTTAATGCAATTATACTATAATGAACGTATGATTATTACAATACAAGAGAAACAATTTGAGACCGGGGATATTACTCAGCTTTATCCCGCGGCAGTCGTAAAGACAGGATATAAGGATGAGACGACACAGGCGAGTCTGGAGTGGCTCGATACGGAGTCCAAAGGAAAAGTAGAAGTGGTTGGATACGGTATCTTCGTCCATCTCGGCGAAGGGGAGAAGCACAGCTTCGTTTTTCCCACCAGAGAAGAGATGGATGCAGAGGCAGGACGTATTGCGGCACAGATCAAGAGCAACTAGTTGCGAGAGCTTTCTGCTGAAGAGCTCCTATCGACAGCGTAGCAAAAAGGATTTTGTTACTTTTGCGTTCTTTCAGACAGAAGAAAGGGATGCAGAAACAGGCAAGATCGCATCCCAATTACGGTAAAGGGGTTTTACAATGAGAATGACAATACAGCTTGTAATAGTTTTTATGATACTGCTGATGGGTGTTGCAGAAGCAAAAGATGCAAAATACAGTTCATCGCGCTACAAATATATAGGCATATTCGACAAAGCGGATCGTACCCAGGTACTGGAGACAAGTATGGGGCTCGGTACGATGAGGAAGATCATTAAAAAACGCTGGAACCAGGGGTATGATATCGACAGGATCAAATATGCAAGCGGAGCCTGGATAGCTGTTTTCAAAAAAAGCACACGTAAGAGCCATCAAGCCACTATCGTTGCAAGAAGATGGGATCATGTAAAGCTGCAGCTGGACAGTTACTGGAAAGAAGGTTACTACATAACCGATATCGAACACGGGCTTTCCGAATGGTTCGTCATCTTTGAAAAAGGGACAGGGTATACGGCTCAGTCCTTTGAGAGAAGAAGCAACCTTGATGCATTCAGCAAGGCAGTGCATAAACGCTGGAAAATGGGATATGATCTGATCGATATGGAGTATGGAGAGATGGGATATACAGGTATTTTTGTCAAAGGAAGCAAGCTGAAAAGGCAGGCATTGTCCATACGATCCTACTGGCATGATGTAGCCGAAAAGATCGATGATTACTGGAAAGAGGGCTACCGGGTCACAGACCTTGAATATATGCGCGGTACCTGGGTCACTCTTTTTTCAAAATATAAAAATGAAAAAGTACAGGGCTTTGAAACAGCAGCAGATATTGAACAGTTCAAGGCCATCTTCAAGAAACGCCAAAAGGATGGCTACATGCTTACCGATCTTGCGGAGGGGTGGTAATACCGCAGAGAGGATTTTCCCACCACTCGTTGCCTTCTCGGAATATCCAAGGTGGATAAACCCAGCCTACAGGGGCTTGAAATTCAGTGAAGCGGAGTTGATGCAGTAACGCAGACCTGTCGGTGCAGGTCCATCTGGGAAGACATGCCCCAGATGGGAACCGCAGGCGGCACAGCGTACCTCTACTCTTTTTATACCAAGGGTGTAGTCTTCTATCTCTTCTATCGCTTCGTCACTGACGGGTTTAAAGTAACTTGGCCATCCTGTCCCGGAGTCGAATTTTGTTTCAGAAGTGAACAGGGGTGTGCCGCAGCATTTGCAGGTATAGACCCCTTCTTTTTTGTTGTCCCAGAATTCGTTTTGAAAAGGGGCTTCCGTGCCGTGGTTCAAGCAGACATTGTATTCGAGGGGGGTCAACTCTTTTTTCAGTTTTTCCCTGTCCAGTTTTATTTTATGAGTCATTTAAAAATCCTTTTGACTATCATAACCAAATTTCTTTGGGTTTAAGTTAGATTATCATATGATTCCCTATCTGATTATGGAGACTTTATGACAACGTTTCAACTTTTCCTACTTATTATGGCAGGAGGTGTATTCTACCTCTTTTTCAAACAGCTTTTTTCCGGTAATTATCCCAAAAGAGGGGTTGATTTCGAGGCAAAACTGCCTGATGAACGCATTGGAGGCGTGAACCGTCCGGACAAAACCTTTTCCCGCCCAAAAACAGAGCCAAGCCGTATAGAGGAACTCCTCAGTATGGCAGATGAAGCGGTGAAGAAAGGCGATATGCTTGAAGCGAGAAAGGCGATCGACAGTGCATTGATCATCGATGGGAACAATATTGAAGCGCTGAGGAGGAACGGCTATCTCCAAATAGAATTTGAAAACTATAACGAAGCCAAAGAGAGTTATGAAAAGATCCTTTCTTTGGACCCCGATGATGATGCGGCACATGATTCGCTTGCCAATGTGCTGCACAAGCTTGGCGAGAACGAAGTGGCACAGGAACATCATAAAAAGGCCATTGCACTGGATCCGGAATATGCACCGCACTATTTCAACTATGCCAATACGTTGTATGATATGGGTCTGTATGAAGAGGCATTGGTGTATTATAAAAAAGCGTACGAACTTGACAATACGATCGAGGAAGCGAAAAAAATGATCAAAGAACTGGAGGAGAAAAAATGAGCAGTGCCTGTTTTGTAACACAGGAAGCAACAAGGGAGATATTGCTGCGTGTGACCAATGTCTGCGGTGAATGTTATGCCGATCTGCATGAAGGGGACACGATACATTACGATATGCAGAATTATCGTTTTCTGTGTGACTGCTGTCAGAAAAAGCTTGCTTCGATGATGAACGAGGAGTGCGAGATCGTTTATGATGAGGCTGAGCCGACACTCTTTTGCTGACTTCTTTTCAAACCTTTGGTGGGTGAACCCACCCTACGCGTTCTCTGCAATATATTTTATTGCATTCAAATAACTCAAATCGTTCAGCTTTACGCCTTTATAGGCAATATCAAATGCCGTGCCGTGATCGACAGAGGTTCTTAAAATGGGCAGATTGAGGCTCACATTGATACCTTCGTCAAAGTAGAGCGCCTTCAGCGGTGCAAGCCCCTGGTCGTGATACATAGCAACATAATGGGTGTAGTGTTTGCGTACATTGGGCGTAAAGGCCACATCCGGCACCAAAGGATCACTGTAGGGTGCTGTGCCCTCACAGCACCGCTCTCCAAGTATCTGTTTTGCATTATCGATCGCTTTTTTAATGATAACTTCTTCATCACCCAGAACACCATCATCTCCTGCATGCGGATTGAGCCCCAGTACAGCGACAGTACTTTGGGGTTTTGCGGTGCGGTAGAAGTCGACAAGAAAACGTGTCAGTTCTTTTTCTTTGATGTTTCCTGCCACCTCTTTGAGCGGAATGTGTTCAGTGAAAAGCGCCACATACATTTGAGGACATCCCAGCATCATGATCGCTTCGGCATTGAAAAAATCGCGCAGGGCATCGGTATGCCCTTTGTATTTTACTCCTGCTATTTCCCAGGCTTTTTTGTGAATGGGCAGTGTACAGACGGCATCAGCCTTTCCTGTACGGGTAAGTTCGACAGCTTTGGTAAAGGAAGCATAGGCGTAGGCACCGCTCTCTTTGTCAACGCTACCCGGGCGGATCTCGAAAGGAAAAGAGACAGCTTCTGTAAAACAAAAATCCTCCGGAACAGAGAGATCGAGTTTCCTGGCTGCCTGTTTCAGCATTTCCTTGTCGATGCAGTAGAGGGGATCGGCGATCTTTGAGACTTCTGCATGGTTCTCCAATGCGAGCTGAATACCTATCCCGTTGAGGTCTCCGATGGAGATGGCTACTTTTTTCATCGTATCATCTTCGCCTTCATATCCAATATCGCCTGCTCCAGTCCCGTATAGACCGAACGGGCAACGATACTTTGCCCGATATTGAGTTCTTCAATGGTCTCTATGGCGACGATATCGTTTACATTATTGTAGTTGAGCCCATGGCCTGCTGCTACTTTGAGTCTCAGTTCCATGGCATCACAGGAGAGCAGTCTGAGATTTCTGAGTTCATCATCAAGCATTTGTTTGAGTATTTTTCTGGAAAGTTCGAGTTCTGGAATGCTATGGTGTGTTTTTGCAAGATTGGAATAAAGCATCGCATAGATATTGGCATATTTTCCTGTGTGGAACTCTATCCACTCTACCCCGAGTGTCAGAGATGCTCTGACGGCATCCAGGGTCGGATCGATGAAGAGGGAGACTTCTATCTCTTCCTGATGCAGTCTTTTGATCGCCTCTTTGAGCCGTGGCTGTTCCCCTGTGACCGCCAAGCCACCTTCGGTAGTGACCTCTTCACGTTTTTCAGGGACGAGGGTGACACGATGCGGCCGAAGCCTGCAGGCAATATCGATCATGGAAGGTGCTATGGCACATTCAAGGTTCACAGGCAAGGATGAGAGTGTGATGATGTTCCTGGCATCACTGTCATGCATATGCCTTCTGTCCTCACGCAGGTGAATGGTGATCTGGTCCGCTCCTGCACGCTTGCATATGGCCAGTGCATCCAGAGGGTCGGGATCGGCTACTTTCCTGGCCTCTCTCAAAACGGCGATATGGTCTATATTGACACCCAGTAACATAATGAACCTTTTGTGTGAAAATAATTTGGTTTGATTATAGCAAAAGGTATGTATAATTTACGTAATTTTACGATGAGGTGTATACTCACCATAAAAAACCCCAGATATAAGGATGAAAATGTTAGAAAAAAAGCCGATGCCTATCAGCCGTTATAGCGATATCAAACATGCTATAGGCAACGGCAAGCCGACGATCCTGGCATTTGGAATGAGCCATTGTTACAGCTGTATCGCTATGTCAAAAGTCTTTGCCGAAATACTGAAAGAATACCCCCACTTCCAGATCTATGCTGTGGACGGGCAGAAAGAGCGTCTGGTCAGCCGTGATATCTACAAACTCAAAGAGATGCCGACACAGATATTTTTCGATGCGGCGGGGAATGAGATCTTTCGTCATACAGGGGCTTACAAAAAACCGGTACTTGAGATCA
>JALSTF010000028.1 GCA_026983895.1 Sulfurovum sp. | reverse complement strand
TGCAGCTGATGGACCCGGCGATCTGGAGAACCTCCGATAGAAAGATCACGCAGTGGAAACTGCCTGCCTGTTCCATAGAGGACCATCCGCATTACGCCTGGCGGGGGATGATGCTGGATTGTTCGCGTACCTTCTTCTCCAAAGCCTATGTCAAGAAGTTCATCGACCGCATGGCGCAGCAGAAACTCAACCGTTTTCACTGGCACCTCACCGATGACGAAGGGTGGCGCATCGAGATCAAAAAGTACCCGCTGCTTACACAGATAGGCGCCAGACGGGGACCGGGGACCAGACTGCCCTTCTCTACTTTCCCTGCCATGCGCGGACCAAAGAACCGCGTGGAGTCCGGTTACTACTCTCAGCGCGACATCCGTGAAGTCGTCGCCTATGCCAAAGCACGCTGCATCGAGATACTTCCGGAGATAGACATGCCCGGCCACGCCAAAGCAGCCGTGACCGCCTACCCCAAACTGCTGCAGGACCCCAGGGACACAAGCCGCTACCGCTCCGTTCAGAAGGTGGCGAACAACACGATGGACCCGGGGCTTGAAAGCACCTACACCTTCCTGGACAACGTCATTTCCGAGGTCAGCACGCTTTTCCCTTTCGGCTACATCCACCTTGGAGGCGACGAAGTCCCCAAAGGAGCATGGAAAAGCTCCCCGGCTGTCAAAAGACTGATGAGAAGCAAAAAGCTGAAGTCGAAAAGAGCGGTACAGAACTACTTCTTTGCACGCATGGACCGCATCCTCGCCAGGCATCACCGAAAGCTCATCGCCTGGCAGGAGGTCGCCAAGGGCAGTGCCAACGTACGTACCGGCAGCCGTTTCATGGCCTGGAAGTCAGCAGGGGACGGCATCGGACTGGCCCGTGCACACAGACAGGTCATCATGGCACCGGTGCAGTACTTCTACTTTGACCAGCAGTATGTCCGAAGCAAAAAAGAGCCCGGGCACACCTGGTCCACACCGGTCAGTACACAGAAGACCTACGGCTTCAAAGCCCCTGCTTCTGCCTACATCAAGGGAGTGCATGGCTGTCTCTGGTCGGAAAGGGCACCCAGCGAGAAGACGGCAGACTACCTGACCTGGCCGAGGATGCTGGCGCTTTCGGAAGTCGCCTGGAGCGACCCGAAAAAACGCAACTGGCGCGCCTTCCAGAAGCGTGCGGAGCGCTATGCCCTGCCGCGTCTCAAAGCGCAGCACATCCACTACCGGCCTGTCCTCCCCATACGCTGATCAGGGATAGAGCAGATACTTCTTCCGTATTCCCCTGAATTTCTTCAGATCCTTCTGCCAGCTTTGGCGTATCTGCGCTTGAGCGTAGCCTTTTTTAAGCTGCTTTCTCAAACGGTCGCTTCCTGCCAGTTTGTCGAAAAATTTCCCTCCATTGAGAAAAAAACGGTTCCTCTCCGCATAGTGCGCATAGGCATCGAGCAGATAAGAGAGGTCGATCCTCCCCTGCGCGCGTATCGATGAGACGCTCCTGCTGCCCAGGTCAACCCCGTAGCAGCGTTTGCCTTTGTACTTTGGATCTCTGGCCCCGGGCAGGGAGCGGGGGATGAAGGAGAAATGGTGCTTTGTGTATCGCGGTGCACCGTAGAGCTGAAAGGGTGTGGGTGTTCCTCTGCCCGCGGAGATGGCCGTCCCTTCGAAAAACGCCAAAGAGGGGTAAAGTGCCACTGCTCTTTCGTTGGGCAGGTTTGGCGAAGGCTTGAGTGGCAGGGGGTAGCGGGTTTGGTGTGTATAGCCCTTCAGCGGTATGACTGTTAGCTCCGTCTTCACTCCCCGGTTCAGCCACCCTTCCCCGTTAAGCATTTTTGCATACTCGCCGATGGTCATGCCGTAGACGACAGGGACAGGATCGAGCCCTACAAAGGAGCGGTACTTTCTTTTCAGCACAGGCCCATCGACGTAATATCCGTTTGGGTTGGGCCGGTCCAGGACGATCACGGGAATATGCTGTTGGGCCCCTGCTTCCATCACATAATGCAGTGTCGAAAGATAGGTGTAGAAACGCACCCCGACATCCTGTATGTCAAAGAGGATGAGATCGATCCCGAGAAGGTCTTTTTTCGTCGGTTTTTTGTGTTTTCCGTAGAGGGAGATGATGGGCAGTCTGGTTTTTCCGTCACGGCTGTTCTTCACATGTGCACCGGCATCCGCCTCTCCCCTGAAGCCATGTTCAGGCGCGAAGATCTTTTTGACCTTGATGCCGTGTTCAAGCAGAACATCGACCAGATGTTTTTTACCGATCCGTGAAGAGTGGTTCACCACCAACGCCACATTCTTCTCTTTTAAAAAGGTCAGATAGCGCTCCGGCTGATCGGCAGCGGGTATAGCCTTCCCTGCAAAGAGGGATATCGTCAGAAAAAAGAGGAGGAGCAGAGGAAGACGTATCATCCTACAGCACCGGAAGGTTTTCATAATAGCGCACCACCCGCTCATCCACATGGATCACCCGCTGCAGATAACGCTCCAGGTCCCCTCTGGCAAAGTCGATCTTCAGCCGTTTGGGGTCGATGGCCCGCGAGATGGCCACGTAGAACTGGCTGGGCGCGAAGATGTTGTCCACATTGCAGATGAGATTGTCTATGCTCATCCCCTGCGACTTGTGGATGGTCACCGCATAGGCGAGCTTGAGCGGGAACTGTGAAAGTGTCGCCAGACTCATCGTCTCTACCGTCCCGTCCTCCTTCACTGCCATGTCAAGCAGATCGAAGTCATGCCGTTCCACACGGACATACTCCTCCTCTTTTTCGACGATGAGATGATCCTCCTCTATCTTTCTGAGGATACCGCGCTCTCCATTGACGAACTTCCCCCATTTGTTGACGGTAAAGAGGATGGGCACGCCCTCTTTGAGTGTAAGCTGTTCGGAGACTGGCAGCATGTTCTTCCATCCGGCCAGCTTCTTCTCATGTACCTTTCCGAACATTTCTATGTTCGCGAAAAGGATCGTCTCTTCACTCTCAAGCTCGTTCAGCCTGGCGCGGTTGGTCTGCTCCACTTCAAGGTTGCGCCCGTACAGGCAGGTCGGGTCGGGTTCGAGCCCTTCATTGTTCCACAGCCGCATCATGAAGGCTGTCACCTCTTCGTCACACACCCCTTTGCGCACTTTGGAGAGGATGTGGGTGAACTCCGCATCCTGCGTCCGCTTCATCTCGGTCAGTTCGATGACGGTCAGGTCGAAACGCTCCCAGGCCATACTCTCGAAGGCATAGAGCTTCTCTCCGAAAATGTCGTTCCCCCTGCCCCCTTTCTGCACCGGCGGCAGCTGAAAGAAGTCGCCCACGAACAGTACTTTCCCAAGGTAGCCGTAGTGGTTCAGCCGGTAGGCGATCATATCAAGCAGGTCGGTACTCACCATCGAGATCTCGTCGATGATGATCAGGTCGGTCGCTTTGAGCACCTTTTTCAGGTCGGCAAGCCGTTTCTTTGCCCGCTTGTCCTGCTGTGCAAGCTCCTCGAAGTTAGATGCGATACCGAAAACGAAGAAGCTGTGCACCGTGAACCCGCCGATGTTCACAGCACTTACCCCCGTAGAACCCAGCGCGACCACCTGCTTGCCCCGTTTTCTGTAATCGCTGATCACTTCATTGGTGATGTAGCTCTTCCCCACCCCTGCACCGCCGGTAAGAAAAACATTGGAATGCTTAAGGGCTTCGATGACGTCCGTTTTGTCCATGGGCCTGCTTTTTTAGAAGTATTATACTCAAACTTGGGTTAGTACAACTCTCTATGGACAACACCTGCTGTATTTGGCTACAATCTCTCAGGGTCATGAAGTGAAATTGAAAGATGAGAAAAACGCATAAAATTTTCCCAACATGGATTAATCAAAAGTGAAAGATCATACAAAATGAACATAAACATTTCAGAGAACAGAGACATCGAAAAAGAAAAGATCATTGCGCTTTACGAGGCCAATGGATGGAGCGCTTCCAAAGAACCGGAGGAACTTTACGAGGGCCTGATGCATTCACATTCGCTGATCACCGCCTGGGATGACAAGAAGCTGGTCGGTCTTGGGAGCGCGATATCGGACGGTCATCTTGTCGTGTACTATCCGCACCTTCTCGTGCTTCCGGAATACCAGGGGAAAGGGATAGGCAGGATAATAATGGAAAAGATGCAGGAGAAGTACGGAGCCTTGCATATGCAGATGCTCGTAGCCGACGGAAAGGCAGTGGATTTTTATGAGAATGCCGGCTTCGAAAGAGCCGGAGAGACGCAGGCAATGTGGATATACAAAGGGAATGAACATTGAGGAGGGACATATTGATTGCAAGAATAATGGTACGGACGGACGAAAACGAAAAGGAAAAAGTAAACCTGCGGTACCGTTAAGTTACATATTGACAAGATGAATAAAATTGAATACAATAAAGAATAAAAATATTCAAAAGGCAGTCACTATGAAAACAGTTACAATGCGGGTCGATGATACGGTGTATGACATGATCAAACTTGCGGCAGAAGGCCAAAAAAGAAATTTGTCGAATTTTATAGAATTTGCAACGTTACAATATTTAACCTCATCCCAATATGTCGATAACGACGAGATGGCTGAGATCACGAACGATAAAGAGCTTGTCCAGAACCTGATGGATGGGTTGAATGATCTTAAAAATGGTGAATATACCATTGTCTAAGTATCAGATCGCCGAAACAAAAACGTTTGAAAAAGTCAAAAGGAAGATAGACAAAAAACTCTATGCAAAGATCAAGAATTTTGTTTATCCCCAACTTCGAGAGAATCCATTTTATGGCGCAAATATAAAAAAACTCAAAGATGATCTTGAAGGGTATTACAGATACAGAGTTGGCAACTACAGACTCTTCTATCTCATTGAAGATGACAAATGTATTGTTGTCGTGGTCGATTTCAGGCACCGACAAAAGGCATATGACTAAAACCCCGCCCTGTCCACCATACCGCTCTGGCAGCGGCT
>JALSTF010000027.1 GCA_026983895.1 Sulfurovum sp. | reverse complement strand
ATATAAAAGGAGTTTACACACCGAAATGCGTCATCCTCCACGCGGCGTTGCTGCATCAGAGTTTCCTCCATTGTGCAATATTCCCCACTGCTGCCTCCCGTAGGAGTCTGGACCGTGTCTCAGTTCCAGTGTGGCTGATCATCCTCTCAGACCAGCTAGATGTCATTGTCTTGGTAGGCCGTTACCCCACCAACTAACTGATATCATATAGTCCTATCCCTTGGCGATAAAACGTTTCCCAACTCTGATTAACAGAGAAGGAATATGGGGTATTAGCAGTCGTTTCCAACTGTTATCCCCCTCCAAGGGGCAAGTTAACTATACATTACTCACCCGTCCGCCACTTAGCTGACACCCTTGCAAGCAAGGGCCGTTCTCGTTCGACTTGCATGTGTTAAGCACGCCGCCAGCGTTCACTCTGAGCCAGGATCAAACTCTCCATTATAAAATAGAATGGTTTGAACCATTGTCAGAATCACTTAAGTTATTCTACTTAAGTTAAATTCTTTATCACTTTTATTTTAAAAAAGTGCAAAAATTAAATCTCAAATAGACGTTGATTTGTTTACTTATATTTGGTTGTCAAAGATCACTCACTTCACACTCTCTCAACTCACTTAGCCAAGGTCTCTGTGTTTGTGGACGCGTATTATAGCACCGAACTTCTTCTTTGTCAAGGGTTTTTCGGGAATTTGTGTATTTTTTTTAGATTTTTTTTATTACTTACATTATAATAATAATTTTCACCACTTTTTTAGATAAATTTAATCAATTGTATATACAAAGAGAGAAGAAGCTATTTATGCTACAATTTCTAAATTAAAAATTCAGCTTATTATATGTAACTTAATATCCATTGCAATAATGGCCAAATTTATATTATCAAGGAAAATGTATGCTCTTCAAGTACAAAGGTTTCGATAAGACAGGGAAACGTGTCAAAGGTACAGTGACCGCCGGTACTTCCGAAGAAGCCGGACAGAAACTGCGTACCCAGAAAATCTATTACGAATCCCTTGTCCCGAGTAAAGAATTTTCTCTTGAAGCCTTTTCAAAAAGGCAGATGCCCGGAGAGATGCTGGCTGCATTTTCCAAAGAGCTTTCTTCCTATCTCAACTCAGGAATGACCATTTTGACCGCTATACGGCTCATGGAGAACCAGCATGAAGGAGAAAAAAAGTATGTCTCCTTCCTTAATTCGATCCGGACAATGATCGATGAAGGCAAATCTCTTTACCATGCACTCAATACACAGAAGGTCTATGCCCTGCCGGAGTTTTTTGTACAAAGTCTCAACATCGCCGGGCAAAGCGGAAAGATGGTCGAAGTACTTACCAACATGGGAAATTTCTTCTCTGCCCAGAACAAGGTCAAAAAACAGGTCAAGGGTGCCATGGTCTACCCAACAGTCATTTTTACTGTAGCCATTGCAATGACCTCTTTTCTTATTGCGTTTGTCGTACCGAAAATCACAGAGATCTTTGAAGACACAGATCAAAAACTTCCACCGATCACACAGTTCGTTCTCAGTATCAGTGATTTTCTTACCCACTATTATATCCATCTCATTATCGGAATCTTTTTGACAATCACACTTTTTCGGCTTGCCTACACAAAAATCGATACCTTTCACCGTTTTTGGGATGGCCTTCTGCTGAAACTTCCCATCATAGGACCCTTGATCCAGAACCATGAGCTTGGACGCTTCTCTTATATCCTCGCTTTGATGCTTGGATCCGGCGTAGCTTATGCACAGGCAGTCAGCCTGGCGACTGCCTCTTTCAACAACTACAAACTCAAAGATCTTTTTGAAACTGCCGCAGGCAAAGTACTTGAAGGGAATAAACTCTCCAATGCACTGCAGATGAGCAAAGGCATAAAACTCAAACGCAATTTCATGCAATCCCTGGCATTGGGAGAGGAATCGAGTGAGGTAGCCAATATTCTGGATAATATCTCACACCTCTACGCGGAAGAGAACGAGGACCAGCTTAAACTTCTCCTTGGGCTTCTAGAGCCGTTCATGATGCTTTTTATCGGTGTCGTTGTAGGTGTGATCGTTTCAGCAATGTTACTGCCAATATTTACCATGACACAAGGATTGAAATAATATGTCAAGCAAAAAGATGAAAATTTTACATATATTGGGAGCGATCAGCCTGTTCGGTATCATCCCGCTGTATGCGGATACGGTTGGTGGAGAAATCTCCATTGGGGCATTTAACCATACCCCATCAGGGTATGCTTCCTATACACTTCCCTATATTGGTCTGGGTACATCGGCGGACCTCCAAAATACATTCCAGTGGAGAAGCGAAACGGATCTTTTGCTTAAAGCTTATATAGAACACCCTCTGCCCTTTCTTCCTAATGTGAAAGTTGCCTACACTACACTTTCACAAAGCGGGAATAATACGGTCAATGATTTTACCTGGGGGAATATTGTCATACCTTCAAACGGAAGCATTGAAAACAGTTTTGAATGGACCAAATATGATATGACATTCTACTATGAGCTATTGGACAATTGGCTGGAACTTGATGCAGGTATAACCCTTGGTTACATCGACGGGAATATAGCTGTGACTGCTGTGTCTGGCTTCGGTCCGCTCATGGCACCTCCGATCACCGAATCAACGGATTTTTCGCTTTTCATCCCTACACTTTACGGGAAAAGCCGTTTCAACATTCCCTCTACAGATATCAGTCTGCAAGCAGAAGGAGATTTCTTCAGCTATAACGATACTACCTATTATGACTTCGAACTGAGTGCACGCTATACCTTCACTATGGGGCTGGGTCTTGAATGCGGATATAAGGCCCTGCACTTCGACTCCAGCGATCTTGTGGATGGCTTGGTCATAGAGAGTGATTTTGACGGTCTTTATGCCGCCATGGTCTGGAATTTCTAATGGCAAAAAAACGATTTCGGGAAGTAAAACAGGGCAAAACAAGAGAAGAATACCCCAAAAAAGAGCCTGCCGGAAGAGCGAAAAGACATTATGCTTCCAAAGGTGCCAAATTCAAAGCCTTTCTGACAGATGCTTTTATGCTTGTAATGCCTATTATGTACGCCGTATTTTACCTGGTGATGGGAGGAAGGGAAGGCTTTGCTGCACACAAAGCACTGGGGTGGCTTTACATTCTTATACCTCTTGTCATCGTTCAAACGGCTTTCATGTACAGAACCGGGCAAACACCAGGCTATCGTGCCTATGACCTGACCCTTATCGATGAAAATACGGGGGAAAAGCCTTCACTTTTTATCATTTTTTTCAGGAATGCGTCAGCCGTACTTTCCCTCTTTACTATTTTCGGCTGGCTCATGATGTTCTTCCGGAAGGATGCCAAAACGTTACATGACCTGCTAAGCAATACGGCAGTCATCCAAAAACCTTTGGCAAAATGAAAAATATAAAACAATCCAAACTGCTTGCACCCATTCTGGGAGCCTACTACTTTTTTTACTTTGCACTCGTCGGCGTGTATGTGATCTTCATGCCAAAGGTACTCATAGAGCTTGGCTATTCGACAGTTGAAGTCGGTATTGTTTACGCGGCCGCTCCTTTTATGCGTTTTCTCCTGCCGTTCATTTTTAAACACTATGTAAAATTGACTCCGAAGATCTATCTTCTTTCGCTGCTATTCTCTTTTATCGCTACATTGATCTTTCTAGGTACAGTAAAAAGTTTCGGACTCTATCTGACAGCCAATCTGCTTTTTGGCGCGGCCATGGGTGTCTCGCTTCCCTATGTTGAAACCATATCGCTTGCTTCCCTGGCCAAAAACACCTATGGGAAAGTCCGCCTTTGGGGTTCACTTGGTTTCATGGCCATCGCACTCTGGTTGGGAAAAGTACTTGACATACCCTTTGAAGCCCTCTACTATCTATGTACCATGGCATTTTTGACTCTCCTGACCGGCATGATCCTGGTCAAATACGATACCCTTTCACACGAACAGATACATGATGATGCATCATTTTCCCTGACAAAATACTGGGCTTTCTGGATCTCTGTCTTTCTTATGCAGGTAGGCTTTGGCGGCTTCTATAATTTTTTTACTATTTATGAAACCTCACATGGCATTTCATTGGAAATGACAAGCTGGATGTGGAGTTTTGGAGTGATCTGCGAGATCATTATGCTCTATTTTCAGGGGCCGCTGCTGCAGCGCAATTTACTGCATATTCTGCAGTTTGCGATACTTGTCACTTCACTGCGATGGCTCATACTTTATCTCTTCCCCGGATCGATTGGCTGGACCTTCACTTCACAATCGCTGCATGCTATTTCCTTTGCACTCTATCATACCGCATCGATCACCTATGTGTTCTCACTGTATACACAAAAGAAACTGGCACAGCAGTTCTTCCTGGGTATCGCATTTGGCCTGGGTGGCTCTGTCGGTGCGGTGCTTTCCGGACAGATCTACGGCAAGAACATGTTCCTTATCGAAGCAGGTATCACCCTTATGGCATTTATAGCATTATGGGTTCATCAGAAAAGAAAAGAGTACCTGTGAAATACACCATACCCGCTGTCATCTTTGCAGGAGGAAAGAGTTCTCGTATGGGGCAGGACAAAGCATTGCTCTCTTTCGGTGGATTTGACACGTTGGCCGAGTACCAATATACACGACTTCAAGCGATCTTTGAAAGGGTCTATCTTTCTGCCAAAAAGAACAAATTCCACTTCCATGCGGAACTGATAGCAGACCGCTATACGGTGAGCTCCCCGCTCGCCGGTATTGTATCGGTGTTCGAAACACTTGATGCAAATGAGATCTTTGTATTAAGTGTGGATGCCCCTTTTGTAGATGATACAGTAATTGAGAGGCTGATGCAGAAGAATGAAAAAAGTGTTGATGCCGTGATCGCTAAAAGTACAAACGGTCTGGAACCTTTGTGCGGTATTTACAAACGTTCGCTGCTTCCTTTGGCCAAAAAACAGCTT
>JALSTF010000026.1 GCA_026983895.1 Sulfurovum sp. | reverse complement strand
CATCTCTGTCAAATAACATGCCAGTTCTTCTGCGGATTCCACATAGGTCAAAAAACGGTTGTCTTCCTCCACTTTGCGTCTCCATGATCCCAAATGCACTTCGTAAATAGAGATGGGGGCTTTGTGCGAATTTTTTTTGCCTCTGTGTTTCATCCATTTTGCATCATCCCACGTATAGCCATGCAAGTCATATATTTTTGATGCAGAATGGGGTGCCACTTCCGCATAAAAGGCGAAAGGGTCGGACTTGTCTTTATTGGCATGCGCATTGTCTGAATCGACAAAATATTTGTAGGTACTCTCTTCTCCAATACCGACGATAAAACCTTCCCAGATGCCGGAACCGTCCTCGCGCAGTTTCAGAGTATGGGAATGTCTGTCGTAGCGGTTGAAATCTCCCTGCACGGAAACATTTTTGGCATTGGGTGCCCATACAGCAAAATAGACACCGGCGACACCCTCCCGCTGCATAGCATGAGACCCCAAATGCTTATACAGCTGAAAATGTGTCCCCTCTTTAAACAGATAAATATCGATATCACTCAAACGTGACACATCATAAAATATTTCATATAGCATGTTATATCCTTTTGTGTTCCCATGCGAACTGATAGACTTTTTCATACACTTTGGCTGAATCTTCCCAGCTAAAATGTTCCTGCATCGCAAACCTCTGCATTCTTTCAAAAGCTTCTTTTTTAGTGTTATACACATCAACGGCCCATAAAACGGTATGATAAAGTGCTTCATTTGTTGCATCATAAAACTTAAATCCGTTACCTGTTTCGGTATGCTCATCAAAATTCACAATCGTATCATCCAGCCCGCCGGTTGCCCTGACTATCGGCAGAGTACCATACTTTAGGCTGTATATCTGATTTAATCCGCAGGGTTCAAAGAGCGACGGCATCAGGAACATATCGCTTCCTGCCTCTATTTGATGTGCCAGAGCATTTGAATACCCTATATGTACGGCACAATTATGTCTAAAATAGGCAACTTCACTGAAAAAATGCTCTGCCCACTTCTCGCCTGTACCAAGCATCACGATTTGTATATCATGATCCAACAGCCCATGGATGACAGTGGCAATAAGACCTATGCCCTTTTGTTCTACAAAACGGCCTACAAAACCTATAAGCGGTACATCCTCCCTCACATCAAGCTTGAAATATTCTTGAAGATCTTTTTTGCATACCCCTTTGCCTGACATATCATTTAGCTCATAATTCGCTGCCAGATATGTATCGGTCATCGGATTCCATTCCTCATAATCCACTCCGTTCAAAATACCGAAGAGTTTGGAGTGATGGGCCCGTATATGCCCATCCAGCCCGAAACCGAACTCCGGTGTCTGTATCTCCTGCGCATATTTTTGGGATACAGTCGTCACCGCGTCGGCCTGGGCAATACCGCCTTTTAAGATATTGACACCATCGAAACTCTCCAGTTCATGCGGGTTGAAATGCTCCCATCCTACTTCCAGAATATCCATTATTCCTTTGTAAAAATGGCCCTGGTGCTGTAGATTATGGATCGTCAATACCGATGCCGCGTAAGCAAAATCATGGACGAATCTTGTCTTGGAAAGGAGAGGAAGTGCCGCCGTATGCCAATCGTTCGCATGAATGATATCCGGCGTAAAATGCAGCATTTTGCACAGCTGCAAAGCAGCTTTTGAAAAAAAGATGAACCGGTTGTCATTGTCATGATAGCTGCCTTCATCATCTCCGTACAGGCCGCTGCGTCCAAAGTAATGCTCATAGTCTATAAAGTAGATATCCACATCGCTTTGCGGCAGCTTTGTCCTGTACACACCTGCCCACAGTTCACCCATCACCCCCATAGGCACGCCCAAAGGTTCATACAGTTTTTGCAGATCCGATGTAGCGATACTGTAATACCTCGGCATCACGACAATGACATGGTGGCCCAGCTTTTTCAGTGCTTTGGGCAAAGCGCCTGCCACATCGGCAAGGCCCCCGGTTTTGGCAAAAGGAGCAACTTCGGCAGCCGCAAAAAGTATATTTAATTTTTTATCCATGATAATCCTTTAGTAAAAATGCACCTTCGAGTGCCGCATTCTTTTTCTGTGAAATCTTTATCTTCACATGCTGCAATGACAGGGGCATGGCATATGCTTTGATCTTCGACGTGATCAGATCTTCCAATGCTTCATTCCCTTTCATGATACCGCCTCCGAGAATGAGTATTTCCGGATTAAAGAGTGTAATGGTCGTCCCGGCAGCATGCAATAGCGCTTCGATAAATGCTTCATAGATACGTTTTGCCTTTTCATCCTGCACCTGGGACAGCGCCTGCAAAGAGAGATCCGGATCCACACCATAATATTTTTTCCAGGCAGCAAGACCGCTCCCTGAAGCGAAAAGCTCTATACAGTTGCTTTTCCCGCAGGCACAGCGGAAAGGTGTCTCTTTATAGGGGATGTGTCCCAACTCCGCAGCGATATGCTCATGGCCGCGAAGAAGTACGGCATCGCTGATAACACCAAGTCCCAGACCTGTTCCCACATATATGGCGCATACATCTTTGGATCTACAGGATGCCGCTTCTGCCAGTACAACACAGTTCAGATCATTTTCTATATAGAGTATTACATTGAATTTATTTTCAATATATGCTTTGATGTGATGTCTGTCAATCTCTATATGCGGTGCCCCCATGATCACACCGTCACGTACCTGCCCCGCATACGATATGCAGACTGTCGTAATATTTTTTTCTTTCTCCAAAAAGCTTTCAATAAAAGAACAAAGCCCTGTTCCCGCACTTTTCAGCATACCTTTTTTCACACTGTCACCATGATGTTTTATTTCATAACGCAGATAGGTGCCCCCGATATCAATACCTAACTGCATAGCAGACTTTCATAGAGTTTCAGATACTCTTTTGCACTTTTGTCGAAAGAAAAATCACACTGAAGATTGAACGCAATGACGGCATCTGCTTTTTTTCTGTTTTGCTTCAGTATCAGCGCCCGTTCAACAGCATAAACGAACTCTTTTGTATTTTGTCCCGCATAGCAGATACCTTTGCCGCACAGGTCCATCCCTTCATGGACACTGTCTTTCAAGCCGCCCACTTCATGCACCACGGGGATGCTCCCGTAATGCATCGCGATCAGCTGATTAAGCCCGCACGGTTCAAATACCGAAGGCATGAGCAGAAAATCGGATGCCAGGTAGGTTTGGTGAGACAAAGCTTCGTCGTAACCTCTGTAAAAAGAAAAGTTCTTATACTTCCGGGCAAGTTTGTCCAATGCTTTACAATACGCCTCCTCTCCTTCTCCCAGGATAAAGATATTGATCTGTTTTGACTGAAGCCGATCAAAGGACTTTATCAGCAAATCGATCCCTTTTTGCTCGACCAGACGGCTTATCATCACGAAAAGAGGCAAGCTTGCATTTTCAAATCCGAATTTTTTGCACAAGGCCGTTTTGGCTTTCGTTTTTTCGCTTCTCTTTTTTAACGGTGGATAAAGTTCATGATCTATACCGTTTAAAATACCGGTGAGCTTCCCTTTGTGACGCTGCAAAAAGCCATCGAGTCCGCATCCGAATTGGACTGTCAGGATCTCTTTTGCATATGTCCTGCTCACTGTGGTAAGTGCATCACTGTAGGCAATACCGGCCTTTAAAAAATTGACCTTCCCATAAAATTCCAAAGCATCCATAGTAAAATATCTACGGGAAATGCCCAATGTCTCTAAAGCTGCTGCATCAAAGATACCCTGATAGGCAAGATTATGGATCGTAAACACTGTTTTGATATTGAGCCTGTACTCTTTGACGAACAAAGCGACCAGGGCCGTGTGCCAGTCATTGAGGTGAATGAGTTTGACATTGAGCCGTATAGCCAGTTCAACAATAGCCATACAAAAGATACCGAAACGCAGTGCATTGTCCGGATAGTCACCATTTCTGTCGCCGTAAAGGCTGTCTGTTTGGCTCAAATGCGCCGCTTTTACAACATAGGTATGGAGTCCCTGTTCTTTTTGTACAAGGATTTCCACCGGATAGTGCATGCCGTCCAGGGTCACAGTAAAGTTGTCGTAGGATTCAAATGCAGTCTGCTCCATAAATCTATACAGAGGCATAACCCTGGAAATGGAGATATGTTCTTTCAGTGCTTCCGTCAGCGAATAGGAAACATCTGCCAAGCCTCCTGTTTTGGCAAAAGGAAAGATTTCACTTGAGACGAACAGAACATCCATGCTAATCTCCTCTCAATAGTTTGGCGCAGTTTTCGGGTTCTACACTGTTGATCGCCATTTCTGCTGCGATCTCAAAACCGGCTATGGTATATATTCTCGGCATGATACGCAGGTAAAAAGTGAAATTTTTATCAAGATCCTCCATATACGCTTCATTCTCAAAATGCCTATTGAGCGGAGCAAGATAAAAACCTATATTGTAATCAAAAGTACCCAGCTGCCTGCGCAGCATCACAAAAACACTTTTGATCATCTCAGCCAGATCGGAAAGTTCCTCCTGTGAGCATCTGTTCAGGCTGGCACACTTTCTTAACGGTGCAATGATCACTTCAAAAGCAAAAGCGCTTGCATAGGGGCAATAGGCGAGGAAAGCGCCGGTCTCCCCTATCACCCTTGTCTGTGCTGTTCTTTCATTATACACCACATCTTCCACAATGCCTCTTCCATGCTTCGCATAATATGCCTGATTTCTTTGCAGAAAATCAAGTGCGGCCATAGGCATCATCGGCAGTGCAATGATCTGTGTATGCGGATGTGCCTGCGTTGCGCCTGCATTTTGACCGCTGTTCTTGAAAATATGCAGAGAAATGAGTCTTTTATCGCATGCCAGGTCATTGAGGCGTATCACCATCGTTCGCAGCCAGTTTTCGATAGCTTCTTCTGTCAGCATATCCGGCGTACAGTCATGGCAGGGTGAATCGATCAGAATTTCATGTGCACCGAACCCTTTGAAGTATTCAAAGAATCCTTCTTGGTGTGAGACATTCTCTTCCTCTATCTGCACTGCTTT
>JALSTF010000025.1 GCA_026983895.1 Sulfurovum sp. | reverse complement strand
TCGGTATCCCCGCTGTCGGCGTGATCTCCATAAACGGGAAGGGATTGCCCGCTTCTTTAAAAGAGATCCCTGTGTTATGAGAACGATCGATCGCAATGTCGTCATGCTGGGATGGGTGAGTTTCTTCACTGATATGGCATCGGCCATGATCAGCCCGATCCTGCCTATCTTTGTTGTGGTCATCCTGCATGAAGGGATGGACAAGCTTGGGATCATTGTCGCTGTGGCGACTTTCGTCTCCTATGCTTTGCGTCTTGTTTCCGGGTACATCTCCGACCGCTACGGTATCGTCAAGCCCCTGGTGGTAGGCGGCTATGCCCTTTCTGCGCTAAGCAAACCGCTCATTGGTACCTGCCACGGTTATCAAAGCATTGCGGGGCTTAAAGCACTGGAGAGGCTGGGGAAAGGGTTGCGTTCCGCGCCCAAGGACTTGATGATCTCCGAATACAGCCATGCCAATGCCTCGGGGAAAACATTCGGTTTTCACAAGACCATGGATATCGCGGGAGAACTTAGCGGCATACTGCTCCTTTTCGGGCTTCTCTGGTATTTCGGCCAGAGTGAAGCGGTCATACGGAATATCTTTTATGTTTCTTTGCTTCCGGGGCTTGTCGGGCTTTTTATCGTTGCTTTTTTCGTCAAAGATATACCCAGCCCAAAAATGTCGCTGTCGCATGCTTTTATCTTGACTGAGCGTGACAAAAAGAGTATTACTTCACTCTTTTTCTATTTTCTCTTTCTCTTTTTTATGTTCAGTGATGCTTTTTTTACCATGCAGGCGAAAACGGTAGGTATCGATACGGCGTTCATTCCGCTTCTTTTTGCTGTTTCCGCCGGTGTGCAGACACTGAGCAGTTACGGGTTCGGTATTTTCATTGACCGGTATGGTGCCGGGCGGGTCCTTGCCTTTGCCTATGCCTGCGGTGTGGCCGCACAGGGACTTCTCTGGCTTGCGTCTCCGTTGTTCACCTGGATCGCTTACGGCTTTTTGGGGATCTTTACCGTAGCCTCGCTCAATGCCAACCGTGCGTTCATTTCCCAAAATGCAGACAACAGGGGTTCTGTCTATGGTGTCTTTTATGCCGGTGTCGCACTGTGTGGTGCCCTGGGAGCGTATGTCAGCGGCATGATCTGGGAGCACTTCGGCATGCAGTCGGCATTGCTGTTCGCGCTGGGAGGCACTTTCCTTCTGAGTCTTGTTTTTTATGGAAAGGATCGATATGGCCGATCTTGAGGTAAAGGGTGTAACGGTTTCCTATAAGAAAAAGAGAGGGATCACGTCTGCTTCCCTTCAGGTCGTGTCCGGAGAGATCATCGGATTCATCGGTGCGGATGGGGCAGGGAAGAGTTCTCTCATGCATGCCATTGCCGGCGTGATCCGTTTTGAGGGTGAGATCGTGTACAGAGGGCAGCGCTACCGCTCTCCCAAAGAGGCAGAGAAGATCAAATCAGATACGGGCCTGATGCCTCAGGGGATCGGGCTCGTACTCTATGATACGCTGACGGTGGGAGAACATTTGCAGTTCTTTGCCGATATGCGGGCACTGAAGCAGGATGAAACCTTCAAGCACTATCGGCAGAAACTGCTCCATATGGCAGGGCTCGGGGATTTCATCGATCGGGAAGCGGGGAAACTCAGCGGAGGTATGATGCAGAAACTTTCCCTGATCTGTACCCTTTTGCATCGGCCCAAACTTCTCATCCTGGATGAGCCGACGACAGGGGTGGACCCTTTGAGCCGCATGGAACTCTGGGAAATACTCGATACGATCAGAAAAGAAGAAGGTACGATCATCCTTGTCAGTACCGCCTATATGCAGGAAGCGGCGAAGATGGACCGGGTACTGCTCTTTGATGAGGGGACGATCATCGCGCGCGGAACGACTGAAGCACTGACAGCCTCCATCCGTCCCTATACGTATGTGAAAAGCCCCTGTGCGGGGGAGAAGCCCTGTTTGAGTTTCAATCAGGTGACTTACAGTCTGGAAACGCTGCCTGCAACCCATACGGTACCGACACTCGAAGGACTTTTTTTCGTCAATGCACTGAAAAAACACAGAACGCTGCCCGCCATCGAGATCAAAGAGAGGGAAAGCACCATGGAGATACCCGATATCGTTATGGAAGCAAGGGGGATCACGAAGCGTTTTGGGGATTTTGTCGCCAACGATCATGTGAGCATGGAGCTCAAGCGCGGGGAGATCGTCGGTCTGCTGGGTGCCAATGGTGCAGGGAAGACGACCTTCATCAAAATGCTTTTGGGGCTTTACCCCATTGACGAAGGGGAGCTGAAACTGCTTGGGAAAACGATCCACAGCGGAAAAGACCGGCAGTCCCTCAAGTCGAAGATCGGTTATGTCAGCCAGCATTTTGCGCTCTATAACGATATGACCGTGAGGGAGAATCTGCTCTATTTTGCCAATATGCACCGTATCCCGATGGCTACGGCACTTAAACGGATAGCGGATTATGCGCGCGAACTCGGTTTCGAAGCCTATATGGATGAACTTCCAGACTCCCTGCCCCTGGGTGTCAATCAGCGTTTTTCCATCGCAGCGGCACTGCTGCATGAACCGCTGGTACTCTTCCTGGATGAACCGACCTCCGGGGTCGATACGATCGCCAGGGCGCAGTTCTGGCAGATCCTCAAAAAACTCAAAGAGCAATGGGGGATCTCCATCCTTATCACGACACACTATATGAGCGAAGCGGAGTACTGCGACAGGGTCGTGCTGCTCAGACAGGGAGAAAAGGTCGCGGACGATACGCTTGCGCATCTTTATGCGGCACATCCGGATGCAAAAAATTTCGAAGATATCTTTTTGGCATACTACAGGAGCGGAAGATGAAACTTACTACCGTCAAAGCCTATATGCTCAAAGAGTTCACCGAACTGTTCCGCAGCCGCCTCATCATCATGGTCTATCTGATGCCGTCGATGATCATGCTGCTTTTTGGCTACGGTATCCGTATGGATGTGACCCATGCCAGAGTCCTCATTATCGACAATGACCAGAGTAAATACTCGATGCAGCTCATTTCCAAATTCGAGCATTCCAAATATTTTAACGCTACGGTTGCCCAAGTGAGCGAAGCCGAAGCGCTGCGGTCTATCAAGCAGGCCAGAAGCGATGCGATCCTCATTATCCCTGCTTCCTTTGAAAAACGTCTGCTGCACGGGCAGAAGAGCGAGATAGGGGTGTTTGTCGACGGATCCTTCCCTACGCGGGCGACTACTATCGAAAACTATATCCAAATGACCGTCTACAGTGCCGCCAGGGAGGTTGGCAAACGATTCTCCCAGCCTGAAAAAGGGATGATCGTCCTCAACCCGCGTACGCTTTTCAACCAGTCCATGCGTGACGAGGATGCCATCGTCCCCGGACTTATCGGGCTGGTACTGCTGGTCGCCCCGGCGATCCTGGCGGCACTGCTCATCGTCAAAGAGAAAGAGAAAGGAACGATCTTCAACTTTTACGCTTCACCGCTGAGCAAAGGAGAATTCCTCGCTGCGAAGCTTTTCCCTGTCTTTTTGCTCCATTCTGTCAATATCTTCATTCTTTTTCTCTGGGCCACCCATCTGTTCGATGTGCCGTTCAGGGGGAGTTTTATGCTTTACTGGCTGACCAGCGAACTCTATATCCTCATCAGTCTCTCTATCGGCATGCTCATCTCGGTCGTGACCAAACGGCAGATCGTGGCCGTGGTCCTGACCGTGATCGTGACCATCCTTCCGGGCTTCCTCTATTCGGGAATGCTGATGCCGATCTCTTCGATGGAGGGAGAGTCCTACATTGAAGCGCACCTCTTCCCCGTGATGTATTACAACCATATCCTTTATGATACCTTCCTGATAGGCCAGGGGCTCTCCTCTGAGAAGATCGTACTCTATCTGGCGATCCTGGCTGTTTTCTTCGTCTCTTTCTTCAGTGCAGGAACCCTCCTCCTCAGAAAGGAGATGAAATGATACGGACCTTTTTCATCGTACTGGGCAAAGAGCTGCTCAGTTTCCTTCGCTCGGTGATGCTGGTCGCAGTGGTACTCTACTCATTCACCCTCGACATCTATGTTGCCGGGGAGGGGATACAGATCAAACCCCGGAATGTGTCGGTAGGCTATGTGGATGAAACGGGAGGCGGGATCAGCCAAAAGATACTGACGAGACTGCATCGTCCCGAATTCGCTCCGCCGGTCCGCTATCTTTCCCAGAAAGAGCTCAGCCGTGCGATCTTCAACAAAGAGGTGATCGTCGGCCTCGTGTTCGACAGTGACTTTGAAAAGAAGTATCGTGAGGGAAAAACCGCACAGCTCGATCTGCTGCTCGATGCCACAGCAGCTTCTCAGAGCCTGACGACACTCTCCTACCTGCAGAATATCCTGCTTGATTTTCAGTCCATCGATATACCGCTTGCGATCCAGACACACAAACTTTTCAATGAAAATGCAGACAACCACTCCTTTATGGCACTGACCGAACTGCTCTCGGTCATCACAATGCTGGTGATCATCCTGACCGCCATCGTCTTCGTCAAAGAGAAGGAGGACGGTACCTGGGACATTATGCTTTTGATGCCTGTCAACCCGAAGATCACTATTTTGGCAAAAAGCATGTCGCAGGTACTCATTGTCATGGCGGGGACGGCACTTGCCGTAGGGTTTGTACTCTTTGACCGTTTTCATATGCCGATGCACGGTTCTTTCTGGGCATTTATGCTCCTGACCTTTCTCTACGCATTCTCTTCGGCGGGCATAGGACTTTTTGTCGCTGCCGTTTCCCGAAATGTGATGCAGGTGGCACAGCTCTCCATTATTATCATGATGCCTCTTATTTTCCTCAGCGGTGCCTGGACCCCGGTCTATGCCATGCATCCTGTCTTCCAGAAGCTTTCACTTTTCTCTCCGTTGCGCTACTATATCGAAGGGAGTGAAAGCATCTTTTACAGAGGTACCGCTTTTGTGGATCTGCTGCCCTATTTCGGGGGAGTGATGATCCTGGGTGCCATGCTTTACTGGTTTGGTTTTCAGAAGATCGGGAAACTCTTTTAGCGT